>JBHICX010000014.1:0-16318 GCA_046759805.1 Kiloniellales bacterium
AATTCACGGCCCTGGCCCGCTACCTGCATGACGGCATCGCGGTGCGCCGCATCGCCTCGCGCCTGGCGACAGGCGGCGGCGGCGTGGGCCGGCTGCGCGGTGTGGTGAAGGCCTATATCGAGGCGGCTGCGACCTGGCCGGAGCTGAGGCGGCGGGACTTCGATCTGGTGCACGTCGCCGGCATGTCCGCCTCCACGGCGGCGGCGATCTGGTGGGCTCGGGCGACCGGCACGCCGCTGGTGATCGAGCTGGTAACCCGGGATGCGAGCCCGGCTCAGGGGCTGCCCGGATTGCGGCGGCTCATTCACCCCAACCTTGTCAGGCGGACCGCCGTGGTGGCGATCTCGCCGGCGCTCGGGCGGCGCTGCACGCGGCTCGGGCTCGAGCGCAACGTCTGGGTGCGGCCGAACCCGGTGGACGAGACGCGCTTCTTCCCGGACACCCAGGCCAAGGCCCGATTGCGGGCCGAGCTGACGCCGTTTGCCGACGCGGACCGGGTCATGTGCGCGGTCGCCAAGTTCATGCCGCAGAAGAACCAGATCTTCCTGCTCGACGTGCTGGCGCGACTGCCGGCGCGCTACAAGCTGGTGCTGGCGGGCCCGACGGTCGGCGGCGGGCCGCTCATGGCCCGCGACCAGGCCTATCTCGAACGCCTGCGGCGGCGCATCGGTGAGCTGGGCTTGGGGGAGCGGGTCGCGGTCCGGACCGACTTCGTCGACATCGCCGACCACATCAAGCTCGCCGACCTGTACTGCATGCCGAACATCGCCGAGGGGCTGGGCACGCCGATGCTGGAAAGCCTGGCCTGCGGGGTGCCGGTGATCGCCAACCGGGACGAGCCCGCCTTCCGCGACTGGATCCGCGACGGCGAGACCGGCTGGTGCCGGCCGCTGGATGCCGACGCCTGGGCGCAGGCGGTGCTCGAGGTGCACACGCTCTCGCCGGCCCGCCTGCAGGCGGCGGCGCTCAACATCCGCAGCGTCGCCTCGACGGCGGCGATCGACGCCGGCTACCGGGCGATCCTGCGGGCGACCGCGGCGTTGACGCCGGACGCCGAGCTCGACGTGGCCGCGGCGCTGGCCGGGGAGGCGGGGTGAGCGACGGCCCGCCGCTCAAGATCGCCTTGCCGACCTCGAGCTTCCTGCCCGACCTCGGCGGCGTGGCGGTCGGCTTGCACAACATCGCCGCGCGGCTCGAGGCGCAGGGTCATCGGCCGCTCATCCTCGCCCCCTACGGCCTGGTGCGCCGCCTGCGCCAGGAAGGCTGGAGCCTTCCCTACCGGATTTCCGGGTTGCCGCCCCGGGCCGGCTGGCTGATGGACCGGGCGCCGTGGCTGAGCCTGGCCCTGATGGACCGGTACTTCGGCCGGCTGCAACGGCGCCACGGCTTTGATTTCTGGCACGCCACCGTGGGCTATCCGACCGGCGTGTGGGTGGTGCATTTCGCCGGGCGGCGGACGTCGCGAACGCTGCCCCATCTCATTCGGTGCGCCGGTGACGACGTGCAGCAGGCCCCGGAGATCGGCTACGGCATGCGCCGCAACCCCCGCGTCGATCGCCTCCTGCGCCGGTGGCTGCCGCGCGCCGACTGCTTGGTCGCGACCACCGAGACCATGGCCCATGAGTACCGGGCGCTGGGCGTGCCGGAGCGGCGGATCGTGCAGGTGCCCAACGGGGTTGACCTAGCGCGCTTTGCCGCCCCGGTCGACCGGGCCTCGGTGCGCCGCCGCTTGGGGCTGGATCCGGCCGCCTTCCTGTACCTGGCGGTCGGCCGCAACCACCCGAAGAAGAACTTTGCGGGCATCCTGCGCGCGCTCTCCGCGCAAGCCCCGGGCTCGGGCCGCGAGACCGGCCTGATCGTGGTCGGCGACGGCGCCGGGCGGCTCCAGCCTTTGGCCGCCGAGCTGGGCCTGGGCCGGCGGGTGGTGCTGCGCGAGGCCATCGCCGGGGTGCCCGCGGGGCAGGGGCAGGCGGTGACGCTGCCGCCGCCGGGGCTGGTCGAGCTTTATCGTGCCGCCGATGCGTTCGTGTTCCCCTCGCGCATCGAATCCTTCGGCATCGTGCTGGTCGAGGCGATGGCCGCCGGCCTGCCGGTGATCGCCGGCGACGCCCCGGGCTGTCGCGACGTGCTGCGCGGTGGGCGCGACGGCATCCTGGTGCCCCCGGAAGACCTGCCGGCGCTCGAGGCGGCGATGACCCGGGTCAGGGACGACCGGGACCTGCGACGCGATCTCGCCGCGCGTTCGCTCAACCGGGCCCGGGACTTCTCCTGGGACACGGTGGTGGAGCGCTATCTGGCGCTGTACCGGGAGGGGATCGAGCGGGCGCGGCGGGGAGACCCGATGAACCGACGGCCGGCAGGCGATTCGTGCTAACATGGGGCCGTCATGCCGGGGCCGAGGGCATCCGTGGGAGGACCAAAGATGGCCC
Source organism: Kiloniellales bacterium (assembly GCA_046759805.1). GTDB lineage: Bacteria > Pseudomonadota > Alphaproteobacteria > JBHICX01 > JBHICX01 > JBHICX01. Next base: position 2,430 of record JBHICX010000014.1, read on the forward strand.
GGAAGCCGAAGCAACTGGTCATCGCTTTCGACGAGGGCGAGGTAGCGCCTGCCGGTACCTACGCGTTCGAGCTCGACCTGACCGGCCAGAGCGGCTGTGAGATCATCGAGCAGATGACTTGGCTGATCGAGTCCCTCAATTCCCCTTACGAGGTGCGGGTCAACCAGCGACCGGTGACGCCTGACGACCTTGGCACCGCCTACACCACACTTACGGTATGGACCAACGACGCCAACAACGCCGATTTCCTGTGGTTGATGCACGAGCTGGGCGTCAAGGTCTATCGATCCACCCCCGCCGACGATTGATCCCAGCCTAGAAGACCTTTTTCAGGCCAGCTTGCTTCAACACCTCGTTGGCGGTGTGTCACGATCTGATCCTGCGATCGACGACGAACCGGATTTTCGTGTGGGGACTCTCCCAGATCTCGTGATCGCCCTTTCCCTGTCTTACGAACCGGCACCCGGCATTCTGCAGCAGCCGCTTCAGCTTGGGCGCGTAGTCCGCCATCAGGCGGCCGATCGAACGCGTACCTTGGTCAGCTGTTCGGAGAAGACATACACCGGCACCTCGGCTTCGCCGGCCTCGAGCTCCATCCCATTTGCCTCCAACAGCTCCGGAATCATCACCTGGAGCTTTTTCTCGAGTTCGGTAGGCGTTTCGGCTTCGGTGACCAAGCCGGGCACGTCGTCACTGGATGCGACCCATACCTTTGCTTCCGGGTCCCACTTCGCGCGGACGATGATGGCGGACGTCATGGTTCCTCACATGCGAGACACGTCGCTAGAGAATTTTCCCCACTGCTTCCGTTCGGTTCAGCACAACAAACCATGTTACCATCATTCCGTACCTGCCGACGATTAATCCCGGGAACACAATGGGTTCGCCGCGTACCTACGCCGCGGGCACGAAGTCGAACGCCAGGCTGATGCGGCGGCCGCCGCTCTCGAAGGGCAGGGTTCGATGGTAGAAATACGACGGGAATAACAGCATTCGCCCGACCTCGGGTCGGATGCGCCTGACCATCGGCTCGACCTTGGTAACGAACTCGGAAATGGGTCGGCCGAACTCGATCCATCCGGCCTCTTCCTGTCCGGCTCCGCCGACCTCTTCGTGCAGCTCGACGTAGTAGACCCCGCTCACCCAGCCGTCCGGGTGCAGATGCGGCGCCTGATACCCCTGGGCTTCCAAGACATTGCCCCACATCACCAATCGCCAATCGGTGGGCCGCCGGGCCAGATAGGGATGGTCCGGGTCGTCCGGCAGCCAATCGAGGTACGCTTCGACGGCGCCGACGATGACCTCGACGAAGCTCTTGATGGCCCCGGCCGGCGGCTCCGCCAACAGGTTCTCGGTATGACTGCCCAGCCGGGTCGAATGGTCCTCGCGGCCCAGATGGAGCGTCGGGTGGGCGCAGACGTGCTCGGCCAGGGCGGCGTTGAACGCGTCGAGGCCGGCGAAGCCCGCTGGCGCCTCCATGGTCCTGGCGTAGATGAACCGGTCGAAATCGAGGAGGAAGCGCACCCCTTGGTCGTCGCCCAGCTCGTTGAGCGCCACCGCCTTGAAGGCCAGCGCCATGCGGTTGGCGGGATCGGCCTGGAGGCAGGCCTCGCAGGCCCGCAGCGCCTTTCCGGGATCGCCCTGTTCCAGGTACAAGGCGGCCAGGTTGCTGTGGACGCCGGGGTTTTGCGGCCGAATGGCAGCGGCCCGGTGATAGGCGGCCTCGGCCTCGTCGAACCGACCCAGCTCCTTGAGCACGTCGCCCAGCTCCCAGTGGGCCTCGAACAGGTTCGGCTGAACCTCAATGGCGCGGCCCAGCGCCGCGGCCGCCTCCTCGGGCTCGCCCCCGAGCCGTAACGCGGACCCCAGCTTGTAGTGAATCTGGGCCGCGTTCGGGAACGCGTCCAGGGCGTCCCGGCAAACCGCGATCACGTCCTGGTGCCGGCCCAGCCGCCGCAGCGCGTTGGCGAGGCTGACGACATAGGCCGGGTTGTGCGCATTGGTGGCGATCGCCCGCCTGATCAGGTCGACCGCGCTGTCCGGCCGCCCGGCGCGCATGGCGATGACGCCAAGCAGATGCAGCGCATCCGCGTTCTGCGGTTGCACCTTCAGGACCTGTCGATACAACGCTTCCGCCTGCCCCAGACGACCGGCCTGGTGATGTTGGATGGCGGTGCGCAACGCGGCGTCCGGGTCGAACCCCGGACGCGGCGTCGTGTCTGCAGGCGTTTGCGGTCCTGTCTTGTTGCGCCGAAGTGACCGGCTCACCCGCGCCTCCGCTTGTATCGATGGCCGTCGACCGGCCTTAAATCGCGATCGATTCTTTGCGGCGATTGCGATGGTGGCACAGGATGTGCCAGGTGGCACCCGAAATGTTCCCGTCTCGCTATCTGGTGTGAGTGGGGCAAACCAAGCCATTGCCCGATGGATTTACCATTCCTGGAAGGCTAATCTTCCCCCTGAGGGGGATTGCCAGTGGACCGCCGGCTAACCGCCATACTCGCCGCCGACATGGTCGGGTACAGCCGCCTTATGGGCGAGGATGAAGCGGGCACTCTCGATGCGCTCAAGACCCATCGCGTTGAATTGATCGAGCCGGCCATCGCCGCCCATGAGGGGCGCGTTGTCAAGCTTATCGGTGATGGCGTGCTGGCGGAGTTTCCGAGCGTGGTCGAGGCGGTCCAATGCGGGGTCGAGATTCAGCGGGGAATGGCGAAGCGCAATGTCGAGGCAACCGCCGACCGTCGCATCGAGTTCCGGGTCGGCATCAACTTAGGCGACGTCATCGCTGACGGAGACGACATCTACGGCGAGGGCGTCAACATCGCGGTCCGCCTGGAGCGAATCGCAGACCCCGGCGGCATCTGCATCGCGCGCAACGTCTTCGATCAAGTCAAGGGAAAGGTCGAGGTGGGCTTCGAAGACATGGGCGATCTCCGGATCAAGAACATCGCCGCGCCGGTGCGCGTTTACCGCATCCTGCCCGAGACGTCCGGTACGGCACGCGCCCCACGGCGGGGTGAGGAAGCCGGGTTGCATGCCAACAAGCCCTCGGTCGCCGTCCTGCCGTTCACCAACATGAGCGGCGATCCGGAGCAGGAGTACTTCTCGGACGGAATCACCGAGGACGTGATCACGGAGCTGGCCAGGTTCCAGAACCTGACAGTGATGGCGCGCAATTCGGTCTTCACCTACAAGGGGCAGGCGGTGCGGGTGCAAGACGTCGGGCGCGACCTGGGCGTGGACTACGTGGTCGAGGGCGGCGTGCGCAAGGCCGGCAATAGGGTGCGGGTCACCGTCCAGTTGGTCGACGCGATCAGCGGAAATCATATCTGGGCGGAACGTTACGACCGCGACCTCACCGATATCTTCGAGCTGCAGGACGAGCTAACCCAGAGGATCGTCGCCACCCTGCCCGGCCGGCTGGAAAGCGCCGGCGCGGCGCGCATCAAGCGCAAGCCACCGGCGGATATGGGCGTCTACGACTATGTGCTGCGCGCCAAGCTCTGTCATCACCGTGGCACCGCCGAAGACAACGCCGAGGCCATTCGCCTGCTCGACCGGGCGATCGAGCTCGATCCGGAGTTCGCGTCGGCCTACGCGTGGCGCGCCTGTACGCTGGGGCAGGCCCTGGTCAGGGGATACCTCGAGGACACCCGAGGGCTTTACGATCAGGCCGTCGAAGCGGTGCGAAAGGGCTTGTCGCTCGACGAGAACGATCTCGAATGCCTGCGCATCCTTTGCGAGGTCCACATGGAGCAGAGTCAGCTGGAGGAGGCCGAGATCTGTCATGAGAGGGCCTTCAAGCTGAATCCGAACGACCCGCGCATCCTCGCCCAGCGGGGCGAGCTGTTGACTTGGCTCGGGCGGCCGGAGGAGGGCGCGGAGTGGGTGGAGCAGGCGATGCGTCTCGATCCCTACGGGGCCGACGCCTGGACCCATCTCGCCGGCCGCGCCCTGTTCGGCATGCGGCGTTACGAAGACGCCATCCGCGCCTATAAGCGCGTGCGGGCGCCGCGAGTTGCCCACCACGCTTACATGGCCGCCTGTTACGCCCACTTGGGCAGCGAAGACCAGGCGCAAGCCCAGGCGGCGCAGGTGCTGCGCATGAAGGAAGATTTCAGCGCCGCCGCTTTTGGCAAGACGCTGTTCTACAAAGCCGACGCGGACGGCCAGCACGTCCTCGACGGGCTCAGCAAGGCGGGCCTGCCGGAGTGACGCAAAGCCCGTGAAGGGCAGTATCCTGCCGGAGACGGTTACCGCTCAAACTGTTTGATTCGCCAACTCCTTCGGCCGCCTTCCGTGGTAGGCGTCGTCGAGCAGCATACGGACGGCCTCGCGGGTCACCGGGCGTGGGTTGTCGTAAGGGTCTCTAGTGGCGATCTCGGCTGCCTCGTCGAGGTCGTCCGCGGCCATGCCGATGGGTTCAAGCGCCCTGGGCGCGCCGATCCTGCCGGCCAGCTCCCACAGGCCGGCCGGCGCATCTTCGGCGCCGAGGGCGCGCGCCACCCGGGCCATGGCGACCGCCGCCGCCTGGCGATTGAAGGCCGCCGTATGCGGCAGCAGGACGGCGTGGGTCTCGGCGTGCGGCAGGTCGAAGCTGCCGCCCAGCACATGACACAGCTTGTGGTGGATGCCCATGCCGACGGCACCCAGGGCGGCGCCGCACAGGAAGGCGCCATAGAGCGCCCGCGACCGGGCGTCGATGTCGTCGGGCCGCTCGACCACCACGGGTAGGCCCTCGGCCAGGGCGGCGATGCCTTCCTCGGCCAACATCGAGGTGATCGGGTTGGCGGCCTTGGCATAGAGCGCCTCGACCGAATGGGCGATGGCGTTGAGCCCGCTTGCCGCGGATATCCGCGGCGGCAGGCCGAGGGTGAGCACCGGGTCGTAGATGACCGTCTTCGGCAACACCCTGGCATGCCGCATGGTGCGCTTCACCCGGCCCTCGGTCATGCCCAGGATCGGCGTCATCTCCGAGCCGGCATAGGTGGTCGGCACCGCCAGGATCGGCAAGCCGCTGTCGAGCGCCACCGCCTTGGCCAGCCCGATGGCAGAGCCGCCGCCGATCGCGACACAGCCGTCGGCGCCCAGCTGGCGCGCTGCTTCCCGCGCCGCCTCCGCTAAGGCCGCCGGCACATGCATCACCACCCGGTCGAATACGCCGGCCAGCCGGTCGCCCAACCCGGCGGTGACCTTGCCCATACGCCGGCGCCCGCCCGGCGTGCACACCACCAGGGCGTTCTCGATACCGAGCCGGGCTGCCTCGTCGGGCAGGCTTTGCAGGCTTTCGACGCCGAACACCACCCGGCCCGGCAGCGCGTCGTAGACGAAGTCCATCATGCGTTACTCAAAGTATGAACAATAACATATTGATATTGAATGGCTATCGTAGGTCACAACCCTAGAACACGAACACGCCCTTGCCGGTGGTCTGGGTGTCGAACAGGCGGTAGGCCTCGGCCGCCTGGTCCAGGGTGAAGCGATGGGTGAACAGCCGGTCGACGGGGATCTCCCGGTCGACGATGAAGCGGGCGCACTTGGCCTGTCCGATGGCGCTGAAGGTCCACGAGCCGATCAGCGTGATCTGCTTGCGGATCACGTCCTGGCTCACGTCCAGGGTCACCGTGCCGCCCTCGCCAACCAGGCACACCCGGCCCCAGACACGGGTGCCGCGCACCGCCGCCACCCGGGCCTCCGGGGCGCCGCTGCAGTCGAGGGCCAGGTCGACGCCCTTGCCGTGGGTGAGCTCCCTCAAGGCGGCGACCGGCTCGTCGGCGGTCGGGTCGATCGCCGTGTCGGCGCCGAACTCCTTGGCCCGCGCCAGCCGCTGGGGCTCGATGTCCAGGGCCAGCACCCGGGCGCCCATTGCGTGCGCCAGCTGGGTGGCGCTCAACCCCACCGGCCCCTGGCCGAAGATGGCGATGGTGTCGCGGCCGGACAGCCCCAGGCGCTTCAGCGCGTTGAAGGCGGTGCCGGTACCGCAGGAGATCGCCGCGCCGGATTCGAACGACAGCTCGTCGGCAAGCGGCACCAGGCTGCGCGCCGGCGCCTTCATGTAGGGCGCGTGCGCTCCATGGGCGGTGGCCCCGTACACCACGAAGCCCTGGCGGCAGAGCTGCGGCCAACCGGTCCGGCAGTGCTCGCACACGCCGCAGCCCTTGTAATGGTGGTTCATGACCCGCTGCCCGACCTTGGCCTCGGCGGCGTCGACGCCGGGCCCGACGGCGGCGACCACGCCACAGGGCTCGTGGCCGGCGATCACCGGCTCGTCGCTGTCGCCGAGGCCGAGTGCCTTGGCGCCGGCACCAGCCCCCGCCCCGCGATAGAACTTGAGGTCGCTGCCGCACATTCCCGAGGCCTTGATCTCGAGCACCACCTCGCCCGGCCCAGGTGTCGGGTCGGGGAACTCCCGGAGCTCCAGCGCCCGGTCGCCGACGAACACCACACCGCGCATCACGCTGCCTCCTTTACCTAGGATTATCGGGCGACAGCATACCCGATACGGCCCCGTTCTGCCGACACAGGCATGGCATCGGCCAATAACGGATGGAAATCGACTGCAGGCTGCATCTAATGTGTCGTATGGCGCCGGCTGTTCTCGCACCTGGCCACGGATCTCCGGGCAAAATCCAGGTGCGGAGGAAGGATCGACTTGATGACCGATCGGTCTGCCGCGACAGACAGCGAAAGAGACGCAGCTGAGCTGGGGTCCAGGCTGCTCGAGATCGTCAGCGGTCTCGCCGACGAATTGCACCCCCATGACGGGGCGGGCCGCATCGTGACCCTTGATTCCTCGCTCGATCGGGACCTGGGCTTCGACAGCCTGGGTCGGGTCGAACTCATTGTCCGGGTCGAGCGGACCTTCGACGCCGCGTTGCCGGAACAGATCCTCAGCACCATGGAGACTCCGCGCGACCTGTTGCGGGCGGTGATCGGTGCCGGCAGTGCGAAGCTGGCGTTCGTCCCATCCGAGGTGCGTGGGCCGGTGCCGGGAGAGGCCGAGGCCGCGCCGCCGGATGTCGATACATTGACCGCGGCCTTGGATTGGCATGCGACGGTCCACCCGGAGCGGCCGCACGTTCGATTCTACGCCGACGAAGGCGAGGGCGAGGTCATCACCTACCGGGACCTTCGCCAACGGGCGGAACGTTTGGCCGGCGGGCTGCAGCAAATGGATCTCAAGATCGGGGAAGCGGTTGTCATCATGTTGCCGACGAGTCCCGAGTACTTCGTCAGTTTCTTTGGGGTCCTGCTAGCAGGCGGGATACCCGTACCAATCTATCCGCCAATGCGGCCGAGTCAGGTTGCGGACCATCTGCGGCGGCACACGAACATCGTTGCCAATTGTAGGGCGGGAGTCTTCATCGTGGACGCGAGGGCCAAGGCGATCGCGAGGCTACTGAAGGCCCAGGTCGACACGCTCCGTGTGGTGACGACTCCGGACGAGCTATCTGCGGCGGCGGGCAGTGGTCCGTTCACGGGGCCGCGTCGCGGCGGCGGACAAATCGCCTTACTCCAATACACGTCCGGCAGCACCGGGACGCCCAAGGGAGTGGTCCTCACACACGCCAACCTGCTCGCAAACATCCATGCCATGGCACAGGCGATGGCGGGATCTTCCAAGGATGTCTTTATAAGCTGGCTGCCTCTCTATCATGACATGGGGTTGATCGGAGCCTGGCTCGGAACCCTGGTATACGGCGCCGTGCTGGTGATCATGCCGCCGCTTGCGTTCCTGACCCGTCCGCAGCGCTGGCTCTGGGCCATCCATCGCTACCGGGGCACCATGTCGGCGGCGCCGAACTTCGCGTATGAATTCTGCCTGCGCCGGATCGCCGATGCCGATATCGAGGGGCTCGACCTGAGCTCCTGGCGGGTTACGTGCAACGGTGCCGAACAGATCAACCCACCGACCGTGGAGCGTTTCTGTGATCGCTTCGGCAAATACGGTTTTCGACGGACCGCCATGATGCCGGCGTACGGACTCGCCGAGTCGTCGGTGGGATTGGCGTTTACGCCACTTGATCGTGGGCCTCGGATCGACAGGGTCAGGCGCGATACGTTCACCCGCTCGGGGGCTGCCGTTCCCGTCGAGGAGACCGATCAGAATGCGCTCAGCTTCGTCTCCTGCGGCCGGCCACTTCCCGGACATGACATACGAATCGTAGACGCCGCCGGCCGGGAGCTTCCCGAACGTCAGGAAGGACGGCTGCAGTTTCGCGGCCGCTCCGCCACCAGCGGATACTTCCGCAACCCTTCGCAGACCCGGCGGCTGTTCGACGGCGAGTGGTTGAATTCCGATGACCTGGCCTACCTTGCCGGTGGCGAGGTCTACGTCACCGGCCGTACCAAGGACATCATCATCCGCGCCGGGCGGAACATCTATCCGGACGAACTCGAAGAGGCCGTCGGCGACCTCGAGGGCGTGCAAAAAGGCAATGTCGCCGTCTTCGCCAGCGTCGATCCGGCCTCGGGTACGGAGCGACTGGTGGTGCTGGCGGAAACCCGCAGGCGTGAGCGTGAGGCGCAGGAAAAATTGCGGGCCCGGATCAACGAGCTTGCCGTGGAACTCCTGGGGACGCCGCCGGACGACGTCGTCCTGGCGCCTCCTCGAACGGTCCTGAAGACCTCGAGCGGCAAGATTCGCCGCGCCGCCAGTCGGGAGGTGTACGAACGAGGCCTCATCGGCAAGCCGCACCCGCCCCTGTGGTGGCAGCTGGCCCGGATGGCATTGTCGGGGCTCGTGCCGCAGCTGTGGCGGGCCGAACGGACCGTGGCTGCGGCGGCCTATGGCCTTTACGGCTGGTTGGTCTTCGGACTGCTGGCGCCCCCCATTGGGGTCGCGGTCGCCTTGTTGCCGCGGTCATGGCGCTGGCGTGCCGCTGGCGGCGGCTCGCGCCTGCTTGCACGCGCAACCTGTACGCCGCTTGCCGTGCGGGGATTGGAGAACCTGCCGCCGCCGGAACGGCCTTGCATCTTCGTTTCCAACCATGCGAGCTATCTCGACGGGTTCGTCCTGCTGGCAACTCTGCCACGACAGGTCTCTTTCGTGGCCAAGGCCGAACTAACCAAGCACTGGCCCGCCCGTATCCCCTTACGCCGGATCGGTGCGGTATTCGTCGAACGTTTCGCCAAGCAGAAGAGTATCGAGGACGCTCGCCGGGTTGCCGAGACGGCTCGTGCCGGCCGCCCGCCGCTGTTCTTTGCCGAAGGGACTTTCACCGGCGTGCCCGGGTTGCTGCCGTTCCACATGGGCGCCTTTGTCGCCGCGGCGGACGCCAATACGCCGGTCGTGCCCATTGCCATTCGAGGAACCCGTTCCATCTTGCGCTCGGGCTCCTGGTTTCCGCGACGTGGCGCGATTTCCGTCTTCGTTGGCAAGCCGATCGTTGTGGAGACGCTGACTCCGGGAACCGGCGCCGACTCATGGAAGCTTGCGCTCGAGCTACGCGACCGAGCGCGCCGCGAAATTCTCCGTTACTGCGGTGAGCCGGACCTTGCCCATGAGCGTCCGGCGCTGTGGACCGGTACCCCGACGGGTGCGGGCACGACCGACGAAGATTGACGGTTGGCAGGGCGCGACGAGAGAGCGCCTCGCCTAACTCGGCTTATCCGCCGCCTTAGCCTGAAAAAGTTTCCGGAAGCGTGACCGTCGCGCGGTCGGCCGGTGCCCTTGCTTCAATCCCCCCGAACCCGGTAGGTGCTGATGACGTGCGGGTCGGGGTCGGGGCCTAGGCCCGGGTCTTCGGGGACGCGACAGTGGCCCTCGACCGCGTTGATCAGGTCGCCATAGAGGCTCGCTTCCGGGGTCACGTAGAAGCGTTCGATCAGGCCCGAGTCCGGCAGCGCCGCCATCAGCTGCAGGGTGGCGAGCCAGCCGGGGCCGAAATAGGGGGAGTGGGGCATCACGGCGACGCCGGCGGTTTCCGCCAGGGCGGCGACCTTGAGGAACTCGGTGATGCCGCCGACCTTGGTGACGCTGGGCTGGGCGAAGGTCACCGCCCCGGCGGCGAACATCTGGCGGAACTGGAAGCCGGTACAGGCGTTCTCGCCGGCGGCCAGCGCGATCCCGCTGCGCCTCTGCAGCTCGGCGAGCGCCGTGAAGTCCTCCGGTGGGAAGATCGGCTCCTCCAGCCAATAGAGGTCGAGCGGCTTGAGGCGCCGGGCCATTTCGTGCGCCTCGACCGGCGTCCAGGGACAGTTGGTGTCGAGCATGATCGGAACCTCGTCACCGGCCGTCCGCCGCGCCGCCTCGACCTCGGGCAGGGTGATCTCGTGCAGCTTGATGTGCGCGTAGCCTGCGGCCAGCGCCGCCGCCGCTCGCTCGGCGACCACCTCCGGGTCGTTATACCTGAACAGGCTGGCGTAGCTCGGGATGCGGTCGCGCCACGCGCCGCCGACGAGCCGGCACACCGGCACACCCGCCGCCTTGCCGGCGATGTCCCACAGGGCGAGGTCCAGGCCCGAGAGCGCGAACAGGGTGATGCCGTAGCGGCCGAACAGGTGGAGGCCCATCTGCAGCTCGCGCATCAGCCCGGCCACGTCGCCGGCCTCGCGGCCTAGCACGATCGGCGCGATCATGTCCTCGACCGCCGCCTGGACCGGCCGCCGGCAGTTGTAGACGAAGGCCTCGCCCCAGCCGGTGATGCCGGCGTCGGTCTCGACCCGGACCAACACCATATCCAGCGCCTTCCACATTTTGTCACCCCATCCCGCCCTGGCTTCGCCGGCCCGGGCTTCGCCGAGGCGAGCCGCGGCGCCGCCGTGGTTGTACGGGATGGCAAGCGGGATCGCCTCGACCTTTGAGATTTTCATGTTACCCCTCTAATATGCATTACTAGTGGCCGATCCGACGGTTGCCAAACGGCATTATCAAATCGGCGTGACAGGGCCGTAGCCAGCCGAAACGGACGATTTCGCCAGCCTTGACGAACTGAGCTAGCAGTGCAAGCCGCCAAAAAATCGAACCGACGACAGGAAATGCCCTGCCTCGGAAACTGGTAATGCACCCTATGCCAAGATCGGGGTAAACTATTCCACCTGACGTTTCTATTAGAACAAGCATTACTTTATCCCTTCTCTATACAGCGATAGCGTTGTCTGGAGCCTTCAAAATGCATTGTGCGCTAGAAAGGGAGTAGGCCGCGTAACGAAACGAGTAGGTTCAGCGGTCTCGCTGCCACGGCCATACAGGCGGGGCTCTCTACTAGAGCTACACGCCGCGAAATAGCTATTATGCGACTCTATAAAGGGATTAGTATGGCTCACTCACCTAACGGCGCTATGGACGGTCACGTCAAATCGCGGCAATGGATCAATGGTGCCATGTCGATTGTCAAGCGTATCTTTAGCGCTACTGGTGCTAGTTGGATCATCGCGGCTGGCACCAGTATTCTCGCCCTAGTTGCCCTGATTAACTTTCCGCCCCTGGCTCGAATTAACGAGTTGGAAACCCGGGAACTAACCCTTCTAAATAGACTCGAGGGGCTTGAGCGGGCTGCTGTAGAGGCCGAAACGCGGACGTCGGCCGCAGAACGTCAAGCTGCTTCGGCCAAAAGAGAAGCTGAGCGGATAAGAAGGGATGCTGAAAACCAAATAGAGGCAGCCCGAGAGAATATTCAGGATCTAAATCGCCAAAGAGACGACCTTCGACGGCTCGTTGACCTGTTCGATCAGCAGATAAAGGAAAAGGAAGAAGAGCTTGCTAAAGCTCGTACTCGGATCGACCACCTGAAAGAGGATAGACTGACGGCTGAGGCCTCATTTCGTACGTATGTTGTTGGATTGACTTTGACCCGTGTAAAAGCAGGTGCGCTGAATCTTGCGACGGTTTCCAGTTCGGGAATGTTTGATGGACTCCGAGAGAATACAGACTATGATGTGCCTTCGAAGGAATGGCCGGCAGAGGTATGGGGAACTGGTGGTGGCAGCATTGGGTTTCCTTGGGGTTGGGGAAACGTGCCACTAAAATTTTCTGGTATGAAAAATGGGGCGATGATTTTTCCAAGTGGCACACCATACGCTAGGACAGGTAGAGAACTGATTAACGAAGCTACTCAATCTCTCGAGTTCCAGCGCCTGCCTGACGATGTACGGCGCGAGCTTAGACACCGCGTCGACTCCTTCGTGGCGGCTCAACCGAAAACATTCGACGCAGTTCTGGTAATTAATCTCAAATTCGAAGACTATTCGGCTCTCGCGCTCAAGCCAAAGGGCACTACTGGCGAACCACAGCGTGACGCAGAGATCGCTATCGAGTTGAAACGCCAGGAGGCTGCGCATCGTTCGCTGGCTAAAGCGCTTCAGGAACTTGAAAGTCTTCTTTTAGCCAACAATGAATCTACTCATACTCGTTGATCGCATAGTTTGCGCCTTTGCTCTACTAAGTCACAAACTCTAGGGCGTTGTAACTCGTCGAATTTTACTGGTTTCCACGCTGTGGACACCGAATAACGCGGGGCTGTTGCACAAACCTTGCAGATTGCGCCCATTTCCGACTATGCGGTGAAGTGTGGGTCTCAATTTGCAGGCGCTGTCCGCAGACACGAATGTACGCCCCAACCCACTCTCATTGAGCGATGCCCTGCTGCTGACCCTCGCCCGCAGGGGACGCCTAGACGGGGCCTTTCGACATAACGCAGCTCTTCCCATCGTGGCTTGGGCGTTCGCAACAAGCCAACACCTGCCTGCTCTCCTCAGTTGCTTGCCTTCAAATCGCCTGACAAAGCCATCGGCGGCGAAGAGTGGCCAGGTGGTGGCTGGCGCGAAAGATAGCCGGCGCCGCAAGGTCTCGCGAACGACTGGTCATGTCCGGCCTTCGCTGCCGGGTTCCGCGGCCGGATGCGCCCCGCCGATCGCGGCGTCGATCTCGCGCGGGCTCATGCCGACGTCGCCGGCGGATTGCAGGATGGTTTGCCAGACCGGGTCCGGCACATCGATCCCCTCGGCGAGGCGGCGCTCGCGCATGCGCTGCTCGGGCTCCCCCGGCGTCAACACCTCGCCATCCGGCGCCGCCGGCTTGGCGCTCTTGAAGAAGTCCACGTACTCCCGGACCTGGGCGGCGAAGCGGTCGTCGGAATCGAAGACCTCGGGGGCCATGTAGATCGACAGCATGCCGTTGGCCAGGCGCCGCCGGTCCGGTCCTGAGCAGCCGGAGCCGGTGAGCGCGCCGGCCAGCATCTCGCACATGAACGACAGGCCCGAGCCCTTGTACTCGCCAATGGCGCGGATGGCACCGGGCCCCTTACGCAGCGCCAGCGCCCGGGTCGAATCGTCCCAGTTGAAGATGACCATGGGATCCGAGGTCGGCCTGCCGTCGCCGTCAATGAGGCTGTCTTCGGGCAGCTTCTTGCCGCCCTTGGCGGCGACCATGGCTTTGCCCCCGGCCACCACCGCGGTGGCGAAATCGAGGATGAGCGGCGGCCCTCGGTCCGGCGCCGGAACGCCGATGGCCACCGGGTTGGTGGACATGCGGCGCTCGACGCCGCCGAACGGGGCCACCAGAACGGCGCCAGCGGCGTTGACGAAATGCACCGAGATCTGGTCGGCGGCGGCGGCCATCTCGGACCACTCCCCGATACGGCCGAGATGCCCGGAATTGCGCAAGGCGATGATCGAGACGCCGTTCGTGACCGCCTTGTCGACGCCGAGCCGCACCGCCTGCGTGCCGATGGTCTGGCCGAACCCGTAGTTGCCGTCGACCACCGCCATCACCTCGTTCTCGCTGATGACGGTGAGGCTCTGACCGGGCACCACCTCGCCCTCGCGCATGTGGCGCAGGTAGAGTGCCACCCGGATCACCCCGTGGCTGTCATGGCCGCACAGGTTGGCCTTGACCAGAGAATAGGCGATCCGCGTCGCCTCCTCCTCGGAGCAGCCGGCGGCGG
>JBHICX010000015.1:0-15601 GCA_046759805.1 Kiloniellales bacterium
GCGCCGCCACGATCGAGGAATCGATGGACAGCGGCACGTCGGTGATCGACTGCACCAGCTCGACGCACTGGGCCAGGATCCTGGGCTCGTCGGCCAGCGGGATGCCGGCGTTGACGTCCAGCATATGGGCGCCGGCCTCGACCTGGGCGCGCGCATCCGCCGCCACGCGGCTGTAGTCGCCGGCCGCCATCTCTGCCGCCAGCAGAGTGCGACCGGTCGGGTTGATGCGCTCGCCGATCACGCAGAACGGCCGCTCGAATCCGATCACCACTTCCTTGCTGGTGGAGCTGACGACGGTGTCGGTCACGAGGCGGCCCTTTCTCGTTCGTAGTACTCGGACAGGGCAAACAGGCGGCGCTCTCCGAGCACGCCGGACTCACGGATGATCTCGGCGATAGTCTCCTCCTGCCGATAGGCCATCACGTGGACCCCGGCCACGCCCTCCATGGCCCGCACCTGCTGCATCAACTCGATGCAGATCTGCATGCCCTCGCGCTTCTCGTCCTCGGCGCCGTCGAGCCGTCGGACGACCGAGTCCGGGACGTGGACTCCCGGCACGTTGGCGCGGATCCAGCGGGCGGCGCGGGCCGAGGCCAGCGGCCCGACGCCGACCAGGATGAAGCATCTCTCGTGCAGTCCCATGTCGCGCACCCGCATCATGAAGTCTTCTAGCATGGCAATGTCGAAGCAGTACTGTGTCTGCACGAACTGCGCCCCGGCATCGATCTTCTTGGCCAGACGGATCGGCCGAAACTCGTACGGCGGCGCGAACGGGTTGACGGCGGCGCCAAGAAATAGCTCCGGCGGCCGGGTCAACGGGCGGCCGGAGGCAAAGCGGCCCTCATCGCGCATGGTGCGGAGTATCTGCAACAGCGAGATGCTGTCGAGGTCGAACACCGGCCTGGCCTCGGGGTGGTCGCCCACCTGCACCCCATCGCCGGTGAGGCAGAGGATGTTGGCCACGCCCATCGCCGCGGCGCCGAGCACCTCGCCCTGGATGGCGATGCGGTTGCGGTCGCGGCACGAGATCTGCATCACCATGGCGTAGCCGATGCGAGTCAGCAACGCGCACACGCCGACGCTCGACATGTGGCAGTTGGCGCCGGACCCGTCGGTGGCGTTGATGGCGTCCACCAGGCCGTCAAAGATGCGGCCCCGCGCGTAGACCTCCTCGGGATCCGCCGAGTCCGGCGGCGACAGCTCGGCGGTGACCGCGAAGTGGCCGGCGCGCAATACTCGCTCCAGGCGACCGCGCGACGTATGCCCCGGCATCGGCGCCAGCGGCGCGCCGGGATCCTTCGGCGCCTCAAAGCCGAGGTCTTCGGTGATGCCGACCATGGGTTCGCTCCTAATCCGGCGCGTTCGCCTCGCGCACCACCCGCAGCCACGAGGAGGTGCCGAGACAACGGTGATCGACCGGCGGCAGAAGCTCGCGCATCCGCTCCCCGTCCTTCATGCGCAGACTGCCTTCATAAGCGGCTACCCACACGCAGCGCATGTGGGGCACCACCTCGCACATGCCGTCTGCGCGGACCCCGCCGCAAGGCCCGTTGCGCAGGTGCTTCGGGCAGTTCGCCGGACACGACATGCCGGTCGAGTTGAGCACGCATTGCCCGCACATGGTGCAGTCGAACAGGAACCCCTTGAACCGGCGCTCGACCGCCGCCACCGGCCGTTCCAGCCGCCGGTAGCCGATCGCCTTGCACAGCGGATGGAGCCGGAACAGGATGCCGGAGAAGACCTGGTACAGGGCCTCGAAGAAGCGGGCGTGCCGCACCGAGAAGTCGCGCATCGCGCGCATGGCAGCGGCTCACGCCTCGACGGGATCGGCCGCGGGTGGTTCCGGCTCATGACCGTGTGCGTCGACCAAGCTCTTGAGGCGCTCGTCGGAATAGGCCTGCTCGATCCGTTCGGCGCGGTCCGCCGCCACCGCTTCCAGGTCGTCGCCGCACGGCTCCGGCTCGCTGCGCCACCATTCCGCCAGATAGGCGTCCATGTCGCGCGCCCCGCCGCGCATGGCGGCCCGGTCGATGGCCCTTTCGAAGCGCTCGGACAGCTGCACCTTGGCTGCCCGACGCCCTTGCCTGACGATCACCTGGGCCGGGATGTCACGCCAATAGACGATGGTCACGGTCGCCATGGTCGAGCGTCCCGGCCGACGGTGCCCGGGCTTGTTCCATGAACCGGCCGAGCTCCCCGTAGCCGGTATAGCGGACCTGGTAGTCGAGGCCGAGTCGCTCGGCCGCCGCTCTCGCTTGCGCCTCGAGCTTGTCGCTCCTGGTCTGAGCCAGGTAAATGAGCCGCCGGTAGTTGGCGAAGTAGCTGTCACGCAACTGCGGATGGCGGTCGAGGCCGAGCCCCTTGATGATCAACCGCTCGAAGTGCCGCACCAGATAGTCGGTGAGGAAGAAACTGCCCGGTTCCTCATCCATAAGCGCCTCGAAGTCGGGCTTGCCGGCATAGAACTCGTAGCAGTGCGGACCCGGGATGCGCTCGACGCCTTCCTCGTCGAGCACCTTGTCGAGCAAGCTGCCGCTGCCGCAGTCGCCGTAGAGGACCGCGATGTGGTCGAAGCGCCCGCGCGCCGCCCGGATCTTGGCCCGCACCGCCTCAGGAATCTCGGCGGGGGTGTTGTGCAGGCTCGCCGGCAGGCAGCCAACGGTGACATGGGTCCAGCCGTTCAGCCGTATCAGCTCGACCACCTCCCGGGCCAGCGCGCCGCAGGCGATGAACAGAGTGGAAGGTTGCGGGATCATGGGCTGATCTCACCGGCGCGCAGCCGCTCAGTCGGCGGCGGCGACCCCGCCGTCGCGGCCGGACTGCCGATTGTGCTTGCGGGCGATGAGCTCCTTGGCGGTCTCCACCGCCACCGCCGCGTCGCGGCAATAGGCGTCCGCCCCGATGGCTTCGGCGAACTGTTCGTTGAGCGGCGCCCCGCCGACCAGGACGATGGTGTCGTCGCGCAGCCCTTGCTCAACCAATGCCTCGATCACCACCTTCATATAGGGCATCGTAGTGGTCAAAAGCGCCGACATCCCCAGGATCTCCGGCTGGTGTTCGCGCAGCGCCTCAAGATAGGACTCCACCGGGTTGTTTATGCCCAGGTTTACCACCTCGAACCCGGCCCCCTCCAGCATCATCGACACCAGGTTCTTGCCGATGTCGTGGATGTCGCCCTTGACCGTGCCGATCACCACCTTGCCGATCCTCGGCGCCCCGGTCTCCGCCAACAGCGGCCGCAACACCGCCATCCCCGCCTTCATCGCGTTGGCTGCCATCAACACCTCCGGCACGAACAGGATGCCGTCCCGGAAATCGATGCCGACGATGCGCATGCCCTCGACCAGCGCCTCCGTCAACGTTCGGTAAGGTGCCCAGCCGCGCTCCAGCAGGATCTCCACCCCTTCGACGGTCTCGTCGGCCAGACCGTCATATAGGTCATCGTGCATCTGCTGGACCAGCGCATCATCATCCAGGGACCTGAGGTCGAGGTCGTCGTCTTCGTCCGCCATGTCGAGGATCCCACGAATCCCGGCCGCTCTGCCGGGATCGATCACGGCGATAGCTAGGGCGCGGAAACCGGGGCCGCTAACCTTAGTGCGACATTATTTTTTCGAATTGCGACATTCCCCCGACACCGGGGCCATTTCGAGCGCTTGACAGTCGTTGGTCGCCGCGCACCTTGTAGCACGGCTTCGGAAGGCGGTGTCGGGTGATCGATCGTTTCGACCTTGCTACGCCCTGTATCGGTGTGTGCACGCTGGACGACGAGACGGGGTACTGCCTTGGCTGCTGGCGCACCGTCGACGAGATCGCCAGCTGGCCCGAACTTGACCACGACGGAAGGGTCGCGATCCTTGAGCGCCTGCGCACGCGCCGCCGCGCGGCCGGCCAGGATCGGCGCCGGCCGACTCGTCGCCGGCGGCTTTCGGCGAAGCCATGATCAGCAAGGGAACCGTTTGAGCCACGCCGGTATCCAAGCTAGGCTAGCCGTCGGGGCAGGTGCGGGTGGCGCGGTGGTCGAACACCCCTAGAAAATCGGAAAAATTTTTTCGATACAGTGCGTTATCCGCAGGGGCTCAACCAAGATCCTAAGGAGAGACATTATGGCGGAAACCGTGCAAGAGCGACTCGAACAATTCATGGCCGGTCTCAGGCGCCGCAACCCCGGGGAGACCGAGTTCCATCAGGCGGTCCATGAGGTCGCCGCCAGCGTTTTTCCCTACATCGAGGACAAGCCGGTCTACCATGAGATGCGGATCATGGAACGCATGGCCGAGCCGGACCGAATCGTCATCTTCCGCGTATGCTGGGAGGACGACCAGGGCAACATCCGCGCCAATCGCGGATACCGGGTGCAGAACAACAACGCCATCGGCCCTTACAAGGGGGGTATCCGCTTTCACCACAACGTGACCTTGAGCATCCTCAAGTTCCTGGCCTTCGAGCAAACCTTCAAGAACAGCCTGACCGGGTTGCCCATGGGCGGCGGCAAGGGCGGTTCTGACTTCAACCCGAAGGGCAAGACGGACAACGAGGTGATGCGCTTCTGCCAGTCCTTCATGAGCGAGCTGACGCGCCACATCGGCGCCGACAAGGACGTGCCGGCCGGCGACATCGGGGTCGGCGCCCGCGAGATCGGCTTCATGTTCGGCCAGCACAAGCGCCTGTCCAACGAGTTTACCGGCGTGTTGACCGGCAAGGGCATGGAGTACGGCGGCAGCCTGATCCGCACCGAGGCGACCGGCTATGGCACCGTGTACATGATGCAGGACATGCTCCAGCTCAAAGGGGATGCGATCGAGGGCAAGACCGCGCTGGTCTCCGGCTCCGGCAACGTCGCCACCTATGCGGTGGAGAAGATCAACCATCTGGGCGGCAAGGTGGTCACGCTGTCGGATTCCTCCGGCTTCATCTACGACCCGGACGGGATCGACGCCGAGAAGCTGGCGTATGTCGTCGACTTGAAGACGGTCAGGCGCGACCGCATCGCCGAATACGCCAACGAGTACGGGGTCGAGTTCCACGAGGGCCAACGGCCTTGGGGAGTGCCGTGTGACCTGGCCTTCCCCTGCGCCACCCAGAACGAGATCAGCGCCGAAGAGGCCAAGACCCTGATCAAGAACGGGTGCATCGGCGTCTCCGAGGGTGCCAACATGCCGACCGAACAGGACGGCATCGACCAGTATCAGGAAGCCAGGATTCTGTTCGCGCCCAGCAAGGCGGCCAACGCCGGCGGAGTCGCCGTGTCCGGCCTGGAGATGAGTCAGAACAGCGCGCGCATATCCTGGAAGGAGGAGGAGCTACAGAACCTGTTGCGCGACATCATGCAGGGCATCCACGACAAGTGCGTGGAGTACGGCCGCGAGGATGACAACTACGTGAATTACCTCAAGGGAGCCAACATCGCCGGCTTCATCAAGGTGGCCGATGCCATGCTCGCCTACGGGGTGGTTTAGGCGCGAAGGCGCCGGTTCGGCCAAGCGCGATTGGGGTCTTCACCCAGTCATCGAACAGGAGGTTCACCGATGCCCGTAAAGTCGCTGTATCAGGACCGAAAGCGGAAGGACCTCGAGGAGCTCGAGGCCAGGATCGCTGAGATTGCGGCAAAGATCGAGCCCCAGGACGGCGAGGCGGCGGACCTGCTCGACAAGCTGCGTGACCGGTATCGCGATGCGGAGAACGCGTTCGCGCGACTCGAAGCCGCAGGCGAGGACTGGGAGGAGTTGATGGACAGCGTGGACGCTGCCTTTCGAAACGTGTACCTCAACCTGCAACGGATGGCACAACGTCTCGAATGAGCGGCCGGCGTTCGTCGGCGCAAACCCTCGGCCGGACCAGCCCGAGACACAGTCCTGGCCGATGAGGGCACCCGGCTCGGCCTGGTGCCGCGCCCGATCGGCGCGATGCTATCTCTTATACTATCGGCCATTATGGCCGACTCCTGGCCTCCCGCTCCCCCACCCGGCCACCCTGAGCCGACGATCCCGTGGGTGGCCGGGCGGGGGAGCGGGCTGGAGCGATTCCACGTCAGTAGATACGGCTTTAATGTATCGTTCCCGATCCCGAGCGCGCCGCGGCGCTCGGCGTGGATCGGACCGTGGTTACGCGTACAACTTCATTGTGAGGTCACATGTCACGGCGCGAGCAATCAAACCCGGACTCGGGAGAGGGCGCATCGCTGGCCCGGGTGATTCGGCACCGGCGGCGGCTGGTCTTGTTCTGTATCGCCTTCGCCGTAAATGGCGGTGTGCTGTTGGCCACCGAAAACCTGGCTTTCCTGACCGCCATCGAGAACCGGCTGGTCGACCTTCGCATCGCCTACTTCACGCCACCCGAGGACCAAAGCCCCGACATCGCGGTGATCACCGTCAACGAGCAGACGCTAGCCGACCCGTCGGCTGACCTGGCCTGCCGCCAGCCGCTCGATCGCGACTATCTGGCCCGGTTGGTGGAGGCGCTGCACGACTTGCCGGTGCGCGCCATCGGCCTGGACTACCTGTTCGACCGCCCGACGGATCCGGAGAAGGACAGGCGGCTCAAACGCGCCATCGCGGCGAGCAAGGTTCCGGTGGTCATTGGCTGGGCCGCCGAGACCTCCGAGCTGTTGCCGGAGCAGCGCCGGCACATCGAGTCGTTCAAGGTCGAGAGCGGCGCCATACCGGGCAACGTCCAATTGGGCATCCAAGAAGGCATCACCCGCCGTCTCTTCATCCGGCCGGGCGGGCCGCAGGATCCGCCCGCTTTTCCGGTCGCCATCGCCGAGGCGATTGACCGGCCGGTGCCGGCGGGGGACCTGGAGCGTGCATACCGCGGGCGGCCGTCCGACGGCTCCGACCAGTTCGCCACCGTTCCTGTGCAGCACGTGCTGAAAACCATCGAGACCCGGCCGGCCTTCCTGCAGCGGCTGCTCGGCGACAAGATCGTGCTGGTCGGCGCCGATCTGCCGGAAGACCACCACGCGACCCCGCTGGGTGACAACGTCCCGGGTGTGATCATCCACGCGCACGCCCTGGGACAAGTGCTGGAGGGACGTCAGCTGCCGCGGTCCGGACCGGTGTTGGACGCGCTGCTGGCGCTGGTCATGGCCGTGGTGGCCACCGTCCTGGTGCTCCTCGATCGGCCGCAGCTCATCAAGCTGGGCCTGGCGGCGGTGGCGGCCGCGGCGTTTTGGGCCGGCGGCTTCCTTTGGTACTACCTGGGCGGCCCGATGATCCCGCTGCTCGCCCCGGCCCTCGGCCTGGGCACCGCCTATGGCGTCGGCAGCGCCTTCATCGGTCGTCATGAGCAAAGGCTCAAGGAACAGATCCGCAAGGCGTTCGCACAGTTCCTGGCGCCGGAGCTGGTAGAGGAGCTGGCGGCGCATCCGGAACGCCTCAAGCTCGGCGGCGAGACTCGCGATATGACCGTCATGTTCATGGACATACGCGGCTTCACCACCCTGTCTGAGACCATGAACCCGCAGCAACTGACTAGCTTCATCAACGACTTCCTGACGCCGATGTCGGAGATTATCCTGGAGTGCCGGGGCACTATCGACAAGTACATCGGCGACTGCATCATGGCGTTGTGGAACGCGCCGCTCGACGACCCCGAGCACGTGCCCAACGCCTGCCGCGCGGCGCTCGGGATGCGCGATGCGGTGGCCCGACTCTACCGGGACCCGGCGCAATCGGCGCTGCCGCATCCTCCCGGCGATGTGCCGCCGCAGATCGCCATCGGCATTGGCCTCAATACCGGCGAGTGCAATGTCGGCAACATGGGCTCCAAGCAGCGTTTTGCTTACTCCGCCATGGGCGACGAGGTGAACCTGGCGTCGCGGCTCGAGGGCCAGTGCAAGACCTATGGGGTGGACATCGTCATCGGCGAGCGGACCGCCGAGGCGGCGGCCGGGCTGGCGACTCTGGAGCTGGACTTAATCCGGGTCAAGGGCAAGGCGACCCCGGTTCGCATTCACACCCTGTTGGGCGACGAGCGGCTCGGCGGCGAGGCCGCGTTTGCCGCCCTGGCCCAAGGCCACCAATCCATGTTGGCCGCTTACCGGGCGCAGGACTGGGACGCGGCGGACGCGGCCCTCGACCGGTGCCGGGGGCTGGCGCTCGATGCCGGCGTCGATCTCAGGTCCCTCTATGAGCTGTACGCCGGGCGCATCGCGGACTACCGCGCCGATCCGCCGCCGGGTGACTGGGACGGGGTCTTCGTCGCCACCACCAAGTAACCGAAGGTCGGCGCCAGCGCGGCTGCGGTCCCACGGGCTTCGTTGGCCCAGATGTGTTATATTGTCAGCCGGACAAGGGCCATCGAGCGGCGCTGAACGAGAGGATATTTGCTGATGAAAACCCTGACATCGGCCTGGATGGCGGTCCTGGTCTTGCTGGGCTTCCTTGCCGGGGCGCAGGCGGCGGAACTGTTGATCCTCAAGTCGACGGATCCGAGCCTTCCGGAAGGCGGCATCATCGACGGCGCGCAAGCGTTGTCGCTGCCTGCCGGCGTCACGCTTACGCTGGTCGGCGAGGAAGGGAAAAAGATTACCCTCGAAGGACCCTATTCGGGCGTGCCCGCGGCATCGGACCAGCCCGCAGAAGGCGGCTTCGGCGGCCGCATGCTCATGGCGCTGTCGCGGCTGATTGCCGGGGCGCCGCCGGACCCCACCCGGCTGGGCGCCACCCGCGGCTCGCAGGTGGCAACGGCGGACGATTTCTGGCTCATCAACGTCTCGGTGTCGGGCGACTACTGCCTGCGAACCGACCGGGCCACGGAATTCTGGCGCCCGCAGGCCGACATGACAGAGGCGCTGTCGATCAAACGGTACGGGACCCAGGGCTGGGCGAAATCCGAGTGGCCGGCTGGAGACGACGCGCTCGGCTGGCCCAGCGGCGTGGATCTGGTCGATGACGGCACCTATCTGGTGCGGCTGGGTATGGGAATCTCGGTCAGCAAGATCGTCGTCCACCTTCTGCCGGACGACCTGCCCAGTGATTTTCACCGTGCCGCCTGGATGACGGAAAAGGGATGCCTGCGTCAGGCGCGGGCCTTGCTGAGCAGTCTCGAGTAGGCCCGATCGGGGACGACAGGCGCGATCCCAGGAACAGGTTAAACTCTCTTTCCCGTCTGTTATAATCCCCGACGCCGGTTTTGGCATTTCGGGCGTCGCGGGGGGGTCATGCCGAGCCGATTTGGGGTTGCCGGAACTTTCACGGTCGCGGCCCTCGGGCTCGGCGCCGCCGTCCTGGCCGGCGTCGCGTCGGCCGCCGAGCGCCCCAAATGGATCGTCGACCCAGCCAACGGTTGCGGCACCAGCAACCCGTTCCCCAGCCGCGAGGAAAGCATCAAGTGGTACGGCGACTGCAAGGACGGCCGCGTGCACGGCCGCGGGACGCTGATCTGGTACCGCAACCAGGTGGAGAGCGAGCGCAACGAGGGCACCTTCAAGGACGGTGAACTGCACGGCGAGGTGATCACCACCTATCCCGACGGCCACGTCATCGTCGGTCAGTACCGGGACGGGCAGCGACACGGCACCTTCATCACCATCAAGCCGAACGGCACCCACATCGAGTCGACCTTCGGGGTCGGAAAGCTGCAGCACCAGCGCAAGCTCAGTGCGGAGCAGATCGCCGCCTGGAAGCAGGAGCGGGCGGCCAAGCTCGCTGCCTCGTTGCCGGCGGGGGCGCCACGGCTGGCCGATGCCCGACCGCAACCCGCCGCCCCGGCCGCGACTCGGAGCGCCGTACAGGCGACGCCGGCGCAGGCGGGAAAAGCGTGGCTGACGCGTCCGCCCATCGGAGCAGCCCCGGCGCCGGCCGCGGCCCGGCCGGCGACGCCGACGCCAACAAACCTGGCGCCGTCGAGTGCAGCCTCCGAGGCCGCCGCCCAGGTGGTTCGCGACCGCCCGGCGCCGACCGAGCTGGCGCGCCGTTATGCCGGCTGGCGCGCCGCGACAACCCCGTATGAGGGGCCTGTGGGGGCGATCGGGGGCACGCCCGGGCCGGCGCCATTGGGAGGCCCGGCCTATCCGACGCAAACCGTGCCGGCGCGGCCGCTCACGCCCGGCACGGCGGCCGCGGACAACCTGTTCACCAAGGGCTACCAGGCGGAGCGATCGGGCCAGTTCTACGAGGCGGAGAAGATTTACGAGACGATCCTGCTGAAATATCCGTCGGCCCAGACCGCCATGCTGGCAAATACCCGACTCGACGCGCTGCGCGGCCGCAACCGAGCGAACAGCTCGCCGAGCGCCGCCGCCGCGGCAGGGGGCGCCGGCAGCAGGGTGGTGGCGGTCAACGCGCCGAATCCGGTGCGCCGGCCAGGGACCCGCGTCGAACCTCCCAACCCGTTCCATCGATCGGCCGATGTCGGTCGCAGGGTGTGTACCGTCGAAGGTTTGTATGAAGGCGGCGCCAGGTGGTGCGGCATCATCATCCGTGACGAAGTCAGTCATTACCGGGTCGAGGTGCGACACATCGAGCTGCCGACGTTCGGCACCATCGGCATCGGCCGATCTACGTGTACCGGCAACACCTTCCTCAATTGGTTCTCGCGCGGCACGCCGGTGCGCGTACCGAAGCAATGCATGAGCTTCCAGGGCTGAAGGCGCCGCCTCGCTGGACGGCCGTTTTTCGGCACCACGGGGAAAATAGGTAGATTGGGGTGGATTGCCGGCGGAGCGTTCGATCGGGGAGGGCAGGGGCCTTGTTCATGAGCGACCGCCGCATATGGATGATCGCCGCAGCGGGGCTGCCGCTGCTATTGACGGCGAGCCCGCCGGCATGGCCGGCCGAACCGTCGATCCGGGTGCAGGACGCCGCGGTGATGGACAACTACCAGGCGTTCATCGACCGCCTGGCATCGGAGATCGCCGGCGACGGGGCGCTGGCCGGGGAGGGCGCGGACAACGGGCCGGTGATCTACTTCGATCCGAATCTGGCCCTCGACCAAGTGCCGGACTTCGGGTCCCTGTCTTTGGCGGACCAGGCCATGTTGCGCGCAAGCAAGCGGACCTACGACTTGTACCGCGCCCTCGGGGGCGACCCCATCGACCGGTTCGCGGTCGTGCAACGCGAGGGCAACCGCTTCTACCTCGGCTTCGACGGCGAGGGCGGGCGCTGGTTGGCAACGCCGCTGGAGGCGCTGTCATACATGCTGGCTCAGCTGATCCACGGCAGCCTGCTTCCGCCCCAGGTCAAAGACGCGGTGGCCCAGTGTCCCTATCACTTCGAATGCCTGTTGCGCGCCACCTATACCGGCCTGGTGGACACCATGGCCTATGTGCCGCGCGGCACCACGGTCACGTTCGAGATGACCGGCGAGGGCTTTCGCGCCGCCGGCGGGCCTCCGGTGGTGCACGCCACCCAGGGGTTCATCGTGCACCAGGTTAGCTTCCTCGACAGCGAAATGATCACCGCCCGGGTGTCCATCGACGACACCGCCGCGCTCGGCCTCAACGTGCTCGACGTGTACAACGAGGGGGCCGCGTTCCGTGCCGTGGGGCGCTATGGGGTGCACGTCGTGGCCGGGGCCGCGGAGTTGGACCCGTCGCTGGCCGCCGACGCGGCGATGCTCGAGGGGAGCGGCGCGGTGGAAGGGCTGAGCGACGATTTCAGCGCCGACCCGGCCACGGCGGCGGCCCTCACCGGATCCTTGTCCGGCCGCTTGGAGACCACCGGCGACGCCGATTTGTTCAAGATCGTGGTCGAGCAGCCCGGGACCCTGGCGGTGAACTCGGCCGGTCCGACGGACCTCATGGGCACCCTGGAGACGGCAAGCGGAAGCATCGTCGTCGCCGACGATGACAGCGGCCAGTGGTACAATTTCGCGCTAAGCCAGTCGCTTGACACCGGCACCTATTACCTGCGGGTGACCCACTGCTGCGCCGGCACCGGCGACTACCGCCTTACCACCACGTTCACGCCGAACTGATCGAGCTCCCCGGCCACGGTGGTTGACCGGAACCGACGTTGGCGCGGGTTCCGCCTGAATGGAGAACGTTCTAGGCCGAGACGGCCGGCTACATGTCTTCGTCGACCGCGCGCCGCGGCTGGCGCACCCCGGTCTGCTCCAGCTGCAGCAGGGTCAGGAACTTGCGGCGCATGTCCCGGGTCATGTCGCGTGCCTCCTGCGGGCTGGCGATGACCCGGGGCTGGATCAGCACCACCAGTTCGGTGCGCCGGGCAGTGGACTCGGTCTGGCCGAACAGGTTCCCGATGACCGGAAGTTGGTGCAGGACTGGAATGCCGGTCTCGGCGTCGGTCGCTTCCTCGCGGATCAATCCGCCGAGCATCACGGTCTCTGCGTCCTGCACCACCACGGTGCTGAGGATGCTGCGGTTCTGGATCGTCGGCGAGTCGATGTTCGAGGTGGTGGTGACCGCGACGTCGCTGACCTCCTGCGCGATCTCCAGGGTCACCAAGCCGCTGGCGTTGACCCGCGGGGTCACCTCCAGCGTGACGCCGGTGCTCCGGTACTGCACCGTGTTCACGATCAACGGGGTGTCGGTCACCGCGCTGGTGGTGGTCTGGGTGACGATCGGCACCTCGTCACCAACGCGCAGGCGTGCCACCTGGTTGTCGAGGACCAGCACGTTGGGCGACGAGATCATGTTGACCTCGGTGAGCGCCGACAGCGTGTCGATGATGAAACGTGTCCGAGATGTCCCGTGCAAGGTGAAGCTGAACCCGGGCAAGAGCGGGGTGATCACTGGCGACACGATCCCCCCTGGGGTGCCGGCCACCGTTGTGCTTCGGGTCAACGTGGCGTCCCCGTCGTTGGCGAAGCCGAGGCCGCCGTTAGAGATCGCGTACTGCAGGCCGTAGCGCAGCTCATCCCTGAGCGTGACCTCGAAGATGCTGGCCTCGATCAGCACCTGCAGGGGCTGAATGTCCAGCTTCGCCAGCAAATCGTCGACCAGCTCGAACTCGCTCACCGTGGCCGAGATCAAGAGCGCGTTGTTGCGCTCGTCGGCGGTAACCCGCACCCCGAGGTTGGTCGGGATCGGCGGCAACGCTTTGCCGGCGCTTGGCTCTGCCGCCTCGGCGCCGGGCCTCTGGTCGCTGACGGTCCCGCCGCCCAGACCGCCCTCGAAGATTTCGCGCAGGGTCTCGGCAATGTCGCTGGCCCGGCCGTGTTGCACGTAATAGACGAACAGGCGTTTCTGTGTCGGATCGCGCCGGCGGTCCAGGCGGAACACCCATTTGCGCGCCTCGTCCAGATACGTCGTCTGTTTGGCGATCACCATGACCGCGTTCAACCGGTCGATTGGGATAAACCGGATCAGGCCCTCTGGACCGGCGGTCTTGCCGTCGGCGGCGAAGATGCTCTCCAGCTCCGCCGTAATCGCCCGCGCGTCCGCGTTCTCGAGGCTGGTCAACATGACGCTCTGACCGGCCATCTGGTCGACGTCGAAGATGTTCACCGTGCTGGCGGCGAGCCGCAGCTGCGGGCCGGTACCGGCGATGATCAAAAGGTTGCGGGCGGTGTCGGTATGGACGATCGCCCCTTGCGGCAGCAACGGCTCGAGCACCTTGGCCATCTCCCCCGCCTGGATGAAGGCCAGCGGATAGATGCGCAAGGCGGCGCCGTTGCTGAGCGCCGACGGCGCCACCGCGATGCCGGCGCCGGCCAGCACCTCGCGATCGGCGGCGCGGGTGATGCGATAGACCTCGCCGTAATTGACCAGTTTGGCGCCCTGGGTTGCGAGCACCGCTTCCAGCACCGGGATCAGCGAGGATCGCGGCAGTGGCCGCTCGGTGGCCAGCGTCACCGTGCCGCTCACGTCCGGATCGACCACGAAGTTGCCCTGCAGCAAGTCGCCGAGGATGGCCCGCACCACGTCGCGCAGATCGGCCTGCTCGAAATCGAGCGTGATGTCGCCGGCCGCCGGGGCCGCCGCAGGCCGCGCCGCCTTGGGCTCGATGCGCTGGCCGGTGCCGAGGTAGACCTCGTCGATGCGCGGCGGGCCCGGCACCGCGCCACGCTCCTCGGTGACGTCGTACACCTGTTGCGCCACCGACTCGAGCGCGACCGCGGCCCGGCCTTCCCTGTCGACCGGCGGCAACTCGCTGATTTCGCGTACCGGCCCGGCCGTACAGGCGACGGTAAGGAAAACCAGCCCTAGCGGTAACAGCCTGGCAAGCAAGTTCCCCCCCAAGGTGCCAGCAATCGGTCAATTATTCTGTTATCGCAATAGTCTACGTTGGGGACTCCCGTAAATCAACCAAAGAAAGATGGCTGTCTCTTGCCGTATCCAGAACCCATCTGCCGTCACTGGTCGCGATTTTCTGCCTTGGATTTATCTCGGATCAAGAACTCTTCTCGACGGCCTCCGGATTCAAGGATGAGCGTGGTCTTGGTCACCTGCGTGAGCCTCCAGCCGTCGATCTCCTCTCCCTCCACGACCCGGATCGTCTTGTTGTCGCCCGGTCGCTTCAACAAGACCAACCGCCTGGCCGGCGCCACCACCACCCCGGTCAACCGATAGCGGCCGAGAACCAGGCTCGGGCCCGAGGTCGACATCGGCGAGGCCTCGGGCCGCTGCTGGACCGAACGCCTGGTTGCGGTGAATATCGGTCGCTCCACCACCGCCGCAAAGTGGTCGATCGGCGGCAGCTCGAGCTGCGGCGGCCGTAGCGGTAGCGTCTCCTCTTGGCTCTCCCGGCGAGGCGAATCGGCCGCCAGATCGGCGGTCGGATCGGACAGCCAGGGAGCCAGCGTCACCCCGGCAAGAATCACGCACAACAGCATGAGCGCGGTGGTGAGGAGTCGGTCGCCGGCCCGTGGCATCACTGCGCATCCTCCGGCTTGAAGGCGAGCACGTCGACCCGCGTGTCGAGCGGATTGACCGCCCCGATGGCCCGGGACGTGCGGCCGCGGATGAACAGATTGTCGAGGACCACCGCGGGGCGACCGGATTCGAGCGCATAGAGGATCCGCTGCAACCCTTCGATGTCGGCCTCGAACTGCAGCCGCAGCCCGATGCGGCGATGCCCCTGGCCCGGCTCCACGGGCAGGGCCAGGGCGCTGGTGAGCCGGGCGCCGGTGTCAGCGATGATCGACTGGATGCGTTCCTGCATCGCTGCGACCGCCGCCCCGTCGCTGCCGCTGGGCAGCAGCAGGCCGTCGAGCGGGCGGCTCTCCTCCAGCCGCTCGATGGTCCGGCGCAGCGCCGTCTCGCGCCGGGCGGCGCGGCGATGCACCCGCAGGCTCTGCAGCGATTCCTCGATCTCGGCTCGCTTCGCCTGGTATCGATCCAGCAACGGCGTCCCCACACCATAGGCGAAGGCGACCACCACCAGGATCAGCAGCCCCAGGGCGGCGAGCCGGGACAAGGGCGAGCCTCTGACAGGGTGCATGCCTTACCGCTCCGCCAGCTTGACTGAGAAGTTGAAGCGCTCGAAGGCGCCGCCGCGCTCGCGGGTCACCGGCGATAGATAGGTGACCTCTCCGAACACCGGGGAGGCTTCAATGAGTCCGACCAGCGTGGCGCTGGAGCTGGTGCGTCCCTCCAGCGTCACCTTGTCGCCGGCGATGCCGATCTGCATCAGCCAGGTGTCGTCCGGCAGCAGCCTGGACAGCGCGTCCAGGATGCGCAGCGGCGAGGGCGCCA
>JBHICX010000016.1:0-15129 GCA_046759805.1 Kiloniellales bacterium
TGGACTACCTGGTGATCAACGTGTCGTCTCCGAACACACCCGGGTTGCGGGCGCGGCCGCGCCGCCGGCCGCTCCTGGAGATCGTCGCCCGGGCCCAGGAAGCCAGGGATGAGGCGGGCCGCGACGGCGGGCCGCCGCTGCTCTTGAAGCTGGCGCCGGACCTCGGCGATGAGGACCAGCGGGAGCTGGCGGCGGTGGCCCTGGAGACCGGGATCGACGGACTTATCGTCGGCAATACCACCGTTGCCCGCCGGCCGGGCCTCACCGGTCGCCACGCCGGCGAAGCCGGAGGGCCGAGCGGCCGGCCGCTGTTCGCCCCCTCGACCGCGGTGTTGGCCTCGTTGTACCGGTTGACCGGGGGGCGGGTGCCGTTGATCGGCACGGGCGGCATCGCCGACGGGCGGGACGCCTATGCCAAGATTCGCGCCGGTGCGTCGCTGGTGCAATTGTACACCGCGCTCATCTACCAAGGGCCCGGGCTCGCGGGGCGGATCAAGCACGAGCTGGCGGCCCGTCTGCGCGCCGGCGGTTTCTCCACGGTCGCCGACGCGGTCGGCATCGACGCCGACGCGGTCGGCATCGACGCCGACGCCGATTAAGGCTTCTCAGGAGGGCGTTGATCCGGGTATCAATCCCCCGGCGGCTCGCTCAGGCGCCAGGGAGGGGAAGTCCCATCTCCAGGCTCGCACATCTCAGCTTTGCGCTGGCCTACAGCGTTATCGCGCTGGCCCTGGCGCTGGCCTTACCGATCCTGGTGCCGGCGATCAGCGTCGAGACCGGGCTCATGCTCGGAATCTTCGCGTTCCTGCTTGGCGCCCTCGTGCATGAGGTGATTGCCCGGCGGCGCAGCGAGGTGCGGGCGCTCAGACGCATGGTGGCGTTGCGCCGACTGACCCGAGACATCCAAGAGCGGCTGGCGCTGATCCGCGACGAGATGTTGCACATCCAGCAGGCGGGCGCGGCCGCCGAGACGGCGGAGGAGGGGCGTGACCCCGACGACGTCGTGGCCGAGGTGAAGGTGCTGCAGTCGCTGGTGGAGCGACTCTACGGCCAGCGGCCCCCGGGGGCGCCGTCCGGCGCCTCCGACGAGCGCCCGCCGCCGGCGCCGCGGATCACCGACGGCCTCGGCGCCGAGGAGATTCTCGACATCGTCCGCGACGGGCTGCGCCGCGACCGCGTCGATCTGTACCTGCAGCCGATCGTCAGCCTGCCGCAGCGCAAGCGGCGCTATTTCGAATGCTTCGCGCGCATCCGGTCCGAGGACGGTTCGCTCATCGTGCCCGAACAGTATCTCGAGATCGCCGAGACAGCGGGGCAGGTCGACGCCATCGACAACATGCTCCTGTTCCGCTCGGTCCAACTGGTGCGCCGCACCCAGAAGCGCCGGTACAACGTCGGCTTCTTCTGCAACGTCTCGCGCCACTCCATCGCCGATGGCGCGTTCTTCCATGATTTCGTCCAGTTCATGGCGGACAACGCCGATCTGGCCCCGAACCTGTTCTTCGAGTTCGCCCAGGCCGACCTCGCCACCCACGACGCCGCGGCGCTCGGCGAACTGGACCGCCTGAGCGACCTCGGATACCGCTTCTCGGTGGACCAGGTGAACGACCTCAACCTCAACGTCACGTCGCTGGCCAGCCGCCACTTCGGGTTCGTGAAGGTCGATGCCGCCTCGCTGTTGCGTAAGATCCGTCAGGAACCGCCCGAGGTCGACGTGCGCGACTTCAAGACGCTGCTCGACCAGGCGGGAATCGACCTGATCGTCGATAGGATCGAGGGCGAGAGAGAGCTGATCGAACTTTTGGACTACAACATCGACTACGGCCAGGGGGTCCTGTTCGGCGAGCCGCGGCTGGCCCGCGAGGCCTGAGCACCATGTCGGTGTCCGGTGCCGGTGCCGGTGCGCCGCCGTGACCGTCACCATCCTGCCCGGTTTGTCGGCGGTTGCCGGCAGGTACGACGGCTTCATCCTCGACCTGTGGGGCGTGCTGCACGACGGCGAACGGCCGCTTCCGGGCGTGCTCGACGGTCTCGAACGGCTGCGCCGGCGGGGCAAGCGCGTGGTGATCCTGTCCAACGCGCCGCGGCGCGTCGATGCGGCCGTCGCCCGCCTGCAGGAAATTGGCATCCCGCGCCGGCTCTATGACGGCCTCATGACCTCCGGCGAGGAGGCCTACCAGCACCTGCTGCGCCGCGACGACCCGTGGTATTCGGCCCTGGGCCGTGCCTGCCTGCATCTGGGGCCGGCCCGGGACAAGGGCATGCTCGACGGGCTCGAGCTCACCCAGGTGGCGACCGCGGCGGAAGCCGATTTCGTGCTCAATACCGGCACTAACATGGACGGCGACAGCGTCGACCAATACCGGCCGCTGTTGCGGGCGGCACACGGCGCCGGGCTGCCGATGGTGTGCGCCAATCCGGACCTGGAGGTGCTGCGCCGCGGACGCCGCGAGATCTGCGCCGGGACGCTGGCCCAATGCTACGAGGCGCTCGGCGGCGAGGTGCGCTGGCACGGCAAGCCGTTCCCCTCGGTCTACCAGACCTGCTTTCGGCTGCTCGGGATCGAGGCGCGTGAACGCATCCTGGCGGTCGGCGACTCGCTCAGGACCGACGTCGCCGGCGCCGCCAATGTCGGAATCGACGCGCTCTTGGTCACCGGCGGCATACATGCCGCGGAGCTCGGAATGGAGGTCGGCGGGACGCTGTCGCCGCGGGCCCTCACCGCGGCCTGCGAGCGTGCCGGTCAGCAGCCGATGGCGGCGGTGCCGGGCTTCGCCTGGTAGCACCTCAGCAGGGCTTGACGGAAGCCTGGCATGGCCAAAGAGGTGAGCCGGGTATGGGTCTGGCGGTTCGACGGCCATCCGCCGGCGGCGATCTGGCAGACCATGGCCGACACCGCCCGGTTCAACGAGGCGGCGCGCCTGCCCAAGCAGGAGATCGAGGAGCTGGCGCAGCCGGACGGCTCGGTGCGCTACTTCGCCCGCGCCCGCAAGGGGCCGTTCACGCTCGCCTGGCAGGAACGGCCGGTCAACTGGGTGTTCGAGCATTGGTTCGAGCACTGTCGCGACTTCACCTCCGGGCCTTTGAAGTCGCTGTGCGCGACGCTGACCATGGTGCCGACCGAGACCGGCTGCGACGGCCGTTACCGGGTCGATGTGGTGCCGGCCAACTTCATGGGACGGCTGATCCTGGCCTCCGGGCAGTTCTTTCGATCGATCGAGAAGACCTTCACGCCGCTGGCCGATGCGGCGCGCGACTACGCCGCCGGCGCCCGGGAGGCGCCGTTCGACCATCCGCCGCCGCAGTTGCCGCGAGGCGCCGCCCAGCGGGTGGCGGCGATGGTGGCGCGTCTCGAGGCGACGCCGCCCGGTCACAGCCTGGCGCGGCGCCTCGCCGACCTGATCCTCACCGGATCGGAGGTGGACATGTGGCACATCCGGCCGCTGTTGCTGGCGCGGCGCTGGGATGTGGCGGAAAGGCAGGTGATCGAGCTCTGCCTACAGGCGGTGAAGGAAGGCTTGCTGGAGCTGCGCTGGGACCTCTTGTGCCCGCGCTGCCGGGTCGGCAAGGCCAGCGCCGACGGGCTCGACCGGCTGCCCGACGGCGCCCATTGCTCGACCTGCAACATCGACTACGACCGCGAGTTCTCGCGCAACGTCGAGGCGACGTTCCGGCCGCCGCCGGCGGTGCGGCCGATCGCCGGCGGCGAGTATTGCCTGTTCGGGCCGATGTCGACGCCGCATATCAAGGTGCACGTGACCCTCGATCCGGGGACGAGTCGGGAACTGGAGGCCGGGCTCGAAACCGGCCCCTATCGGCTGCGCACGCTGGAGCCGGGCGACGAGCTGGATCTGAGCTGGAGCGAGGGCGGCTTCCCGGAGATGCGCATCGACGCCGAGGAGCGGGTGGTCGCCGGGCCGCCGGCGCCGCCGGGGACGCTGCGGCTGGTCAACCAGGCGGCTCGGCCGCTCACCTTCATCATCGAAAGCCGGGAGTGGGTGCGCGACGCGCTGACCGCCGACCGGGTGACCGCCATGCAGGCATTCCGCGACCTGTTCTCCGAAGAGACGCTCAGGCCCGGCGACGAAGTGGGGATCGGCCGGGTGGCGCTCATGTTCACCGACCTTAAGGGCTCCACGGCGCTCTACGAGCGGGTCGGCGACGCCGCGGCCTACCACCTGGTGCGCGACCATTTCGCCTTTCTGGTATCGGCGGTACGCGAGCACAACGGCGCGCTCGTTAAGACCATCGGCGACGCGGTGATGGCGTCGTTCAGCGATCCCGGCGATGCGGTGCGGGCGGCACTGGCGGTGCAGGCGCGGGTCCCCGACTTCAACCGCGAGCACGGCGCGCAGCACATCCGCATCAAGCTGGGGCTGCACGCGGGCCCCTGCATCGCCGTTACCATGAACGACCGGCTCGACTATTTCGGCTCCACCGTCAACATGGCCGCCCGGCTGCAGGGGCAAAGCCAAGGCGGCGACATCGTGCTGTCCCAGGACATGGTCTCGGACCCGACGGTGAGCCAGCTGTTGTCGCCCTACCGGCTGAGCCGGGAAGCGGCGGACCTCAAGGGCTTCGACCAGCCGGTGCCGTTCCTGCGGCTGACCGCCGAGGGGTTGGTGGAGCGACCGGGCCAGGCCATGGACTCATGAACCTGCACCCGGTTGGCGTTAACGTGCGAATGTCCGGGTTCCGTCCCAGATCGGACGTTCTGGCAGACCGCCATCTACGTCGCAAATCTAGCCATAAGCGGTCGTCTGCGCTTCGTCGGCTCTTTCGAACCCCAACCTTTCGGACTTGTGAAAAATCTGGGCGTAGTTAGGCTCCAGGGTGCGGGCAAGCACGAACACGAGGCGTGACAAGTCATGAGCCGGCCTCGAACCCAGTATACTAAAAGCGGCGATGTCACTATCGCGTACCAGACCGTGGGCAACGGACCGATCGATCTCATCTACGCTCAAGGCTGGCTTACCAACATCGAGTACGCCTGGGAAAGCCCCGATTATGCACGATTTCTCACCGCCTTGAGTTCATTTTCGAGGCTGATGTTCTTCGACAAGCGCGGAACCGGATTATCCGATCGCGACGTGGGGCTGCCTACCTTGGAGCACGTCATGGATGATATCCGTGCCGTCATGGACGCGGTCGGATCAGAAAGGACGGCGCTCTTTGGCGTGTCTGAAGGTGGAAACATGTCCACGCTCTTCGCGGCGACCTACCCTGAGAGGACGTTGGCGCTCGTTCTTTACGGTTGCCACGCAAGGGGCAGTTGGGCGCCGGATTATCCTTGGAGGCCGAAGCCCGAAGAGATTGAAGTCTATTTGGCTGAATTGGAACGCAACTGGGGAGAGCCATTCGACCTCGAAGAGGCTGCACCCAGCGTCGCAAATGATGAAAGCGCGCGTGCTTGGTTCGCAGCTTACCTAAGGTTCTCGGCTAGCCCGAAAACAGCTAGGGCGATCACCCACATGCATATGCAGATTGATATTCGTGATGTGCTTCCCACCGTTAATGTCCCGACCTTGGTTCTGCGTCGTCGCGGTGATCGCTGGTCGCACCGAGAGGAAGCCCGATACCTAGCCGATCAAATTCCCGGCGCACGGTATGTCGAGCTGCCCGGTGAGGATCATATGCCATGGTGGGGCGACCAGGACCGATCAAACGCTGAGATCGAGGAGTTTCTCACCGGGAGGCGCCGAACACCCTCTCCGGAACGGGTTCTGTTGACCGTGTTGATGACGGATATCGTTGGCTCGACGGAAAAGGCCACGGAACTCGGTGATCAGCGATGGAAGTCGCTGCTACAGCAGCACGACACTGTGGTTAGGCGACAAGTGAGAAACTTTCAAGGCCAAGAGGTAAACACAACGGGAGATGGTTTCGTCCTCGCCTTCACCGGGCCGACCCGGGCGATCCAATGCGCGCAGGCGATCAAGCGAGACCTTCAGGCCCTCGGCTTGGACATCCGCGTCGGCCTGCATACTGGAGAATGCGAACGACGCGGCGGCGACCTGAGCGGGGTGGCCCTGCATATTGCCTCGCGCATCTTGGACATTGCTCGACCGGGCAGCATTCTCGTCTCCAATACGGTAAAGGACCTTGTCGTTGGGTCGGGGATTGAGTTTGCTGAGCGAGGCACCCATGCTCTGAAAGGCGTCCCAGGTGACCGGACTCTGTTTGCCGTGACGGAATAGGTGGCGAGGGGAGCGTCCTGGTCATCAGCAAGTGGCGTGTCCTTCAAGTCCCTTTTGGGTCAAGAGCGCAGTACGTGGCGGGGCATCCAAAGGTCTGTTACGTATCGTGAAGCAGACTGTCACTTTATGAGTGCACGCCCCCCGCCGGCTCAAGCCTTGGGCAGGCGCTCGACGTTGGCCTCGATCCAGGCGGCCAGCGCCGCCTCGTCGATCTTGCCCGCCGCAAGCTCCCGCATCACCACTACCGCCTCGGCCTCGGGCGCTACCAGCTCGCGACCGTTTAGCTGCAGGAAGACGTCAATGGCGGCCAAGGCCACGCGTTTGTTGCCGTCGACAAAAGGGTGGTTTCTCGCCAGGCCGAAGGCGTAGGAGGCGGCCAGTCGCTCGAGAATCGGTTCTCCGTAGGCCAGCAAGTTGCGCGGCCGGGCCAGCGCGGACTGCAAGAGTCCCCGGTCGCGTACCCCACCGTGGCCGCCAAATCGGGCAATCAGCTCCTCGTGCAACGCCATGACGAGGGTTTCGGTGAGCCAGACCGGCTCCCTCATTTCGCCAGTTCACGCAACGCGTTGCGATACTTCCGGAAGGTCCGCTCGAAGGCCTTCATGCCGGCCTCGAACGTCTCCTCATGGGGGGTCACTTTGAAGCCGTCGGGCGATTCGGTCAGGATCAGCGTGTCGCCCTCCTGCACCCGAAGTGCCGCCAGTACCTGTTTCGGCAGGGTGACGCCGGCGGAGTTGCCGACGCGGCGGATTTTCAGCTTGAACATCTCGGAACGCTCCGTGTCGCGACCGTGGTAATTACATCGATAATAACACCGGATCAACGCCATCGCCAGCCCGCCTTGGCGGGACGGCGGCCTCATCCGCGGCGCGCATGGACGCGCACGGTCCGGTGCCGCTAATATGGCAAGCGCATTGTCCGGGCCGTGCGGCCAGGAGGACCGCCCATGGCTGAGTTTCCGACCAAGACCACCGAGGACTGGCGCGCGCTAGCGGCCAAGGAGACCAAAGGGCTGCCGATTGACGAGCTGGTCTGGCGGACGCCGGAAGGTATCGCGGTCAAGCCGCTGTACACGGCGGCGGACCTGGAGGGACTCGAAACCCTGGGATCGCTGCCGGGTTTCCCGCCCTATCTCAGGGGTCCGCGCGCCACCATGTACGCGAATCGCCGCTGGACCGTGCGCCAGTACGCCGGATTCTCCACCGCCGAGGAGTCGAACGCGTTCTACCGCCAATGCCTGGCCGCCGGACAGATGGGGCTGTCGGTGGCCTTCGATCTGGCCACCCATCGCGGCTACGACTCCGACCACCCGCGAGTGGTGGGGGACGTGGGCAAGGCCGGGGTGGCCGTCGACTCGGTCGAGGACATGAAGATCCTGTTCGACGGCATCCCGCTCCAGCGGATGAGCGTGTCGATGACCATGAGCGGCGCCGTGCTGCCGGTGCTGGCCGGCTACATCGTCGCCGCCGAGGAGCAGGGGGTGGCACCCGAGCAACTCTCGGGGACCATCCAGAACGACATCCTCAAGGAGTTCATGGTCCGCAACACCTATATCTACCCGCCGGCACCATCGATGCGGATCGTCGCCGACGTGATCGAGCACGCGGCCCGGTACATGCCGCGGTTCAACCCGATCTCGATCTCCGGCTACCACATGCAGGAGGCCGGGGCGACCACGGTGCAGGAGCTCGCCTACACGCTGGCCAACGGCCTGGAGTACGTGCGCGCCGCCCTGTCCAAGGGGCTGGACGTGGACCAGTTCGCGCCGCGGCTCAGCTTCTTCTTCAACGTCGGCATGCACTTCTTCATGGAGGTGGCCAAGCTGCGCGCCGCCCGCTTCCTGTGGGCCAACCTGATGCGCGAGTTGTTCGACCCGAAGGACGAGCGAAGCCTGGCGCTCCGCACCCACTGCCAGACCTCCGGGGTGAGCCTGACCGAACAGGACCCCTACAACAACGTGGTGCGCACCGCCTTCGAGGCGATGGCGGCGGCGCTCGGCGGCACCCAGTCGCTGCACACCAACGCCTTCGACGAGGCGCTGGCGCTGCCGACTCCCAGCTCGGCGCGCATCGCCCGCAACACCCAGCTGATCCTGCAGGAGGAGACTGGGATTTCCCATGTCGTCGACCCGCTGGCCGGCAGCTATTACGTGGAGCACCTGACCGCCAGCGTGGTCGCCGAGGCGCGCAAGATCATCGACGAGGTCGAGGCCATGGGCGGCATGACCAAGGCGGTGGAGTCGGGCCTGCCGAAGCTGCGCATCGAGGAATCGGCGGCCCGGCGCCAGGCCCGCATCGACCGCGGCGAGACGGTGATCGTGGGCGTCAACAAGTACCGCCCCGAGGCGGCCGACGCGGTGGAGCTCCTCGACATCGACAACACCCGGGTGCGCGAGGCCCAGATCGCACGGCTGGACGCAGTGCGGACGGCGCGCGACGGGGCCCAATGCCGGGCCGCGCTCGACGCCTTGAGCGAGGCGGCGGCCGGCGGCCGCGGCAACCTGTTGGCGCTGGCCATCGAGGCCAGCCGGGCGCGGGCCACGGTGGGTGAGATCACTGAGGCCCTGGAGACGGTGTTCACCCGCCACCGGGCGGTCACCGGTTCGGTCTCCGGCGTCTATGGCGCGGCCTATGAGGGCGACGAGGGCTTCGCCAAGGTGAAGGCGGAGGTGGACCGGTTCGCCGCCGAGGAGGGGCGCCGGCCGCGCATGCTGGTGGTCAAGCTGGGCCAGGACGGCCACGACCGCGGCGCCAAGGTGATCGCCACCGCGTTCGCCGACCTCGGCTTCGACGTCGATGTCGGGCCCTTGTTCCAGAGCCCCGAGGAGGCGGCGCGCCAGGCGATCGAGAACGACGTCCACGTCATCGGCGTCTCCTCCCAGGCCGCCGGCCACAAGACCCTGGTGCCGGCGCTGATCAAGGCGCTGCGCACAGAGGGCGCGGGCGACATCCTGGTCATCCTGGGCGGTATCGTGCCGCCCGACGACCAGGGCGCGATGAAGAAGGCCGGCGTCGCCGCGATCTACGGCCCCGGCACCAACATCCCGCACGCCGCCGGCGAGATCCTGCACCTCATCCGCCGGCGCAAGAAGGCGGCGTGACGAAGCGCCCCTGGGCTGAACATGAGGAGTAACACGATGCCGCGCCTGGTACGCGTTCGCGCTGTCGCCCCGCTGGAGGATTTCAAGGTGCGGCTGGAGTTCACCGACGACTCGACAAAGGAAATTGACCTTGAGCCATACCTCTACGGCCCCATCTTCGAACCAATTCGGCGCGACCCGGGCCAGTTTCGGTCGGTTGAGGTCGACTCCCGCGCGGGCACGATCGTGTGGGAGAACGGCGCCGACATCGATCCCGACGTCTTGCATAAGGGGCTCACCCCGGCCTGGATGGAAGCGGAACCCGCAAAGAACGGCGCCACCGGCGCCGGTTGACACAGGGCTGCTGTGGCGAGCGCTGCGTTAGCGCGGTGGCGGGCACGCTTGGAAAAGAGGTTACCGCCGTAGGCGGTGCCTTCCGCATCCTAAGCAAGGGCTCCGGCATGGTTTTCCTGCAACCATCCCGAAGCCGACGCTCGCCGCCCTGTGCCAATCGGGGAAGACCGGAAGCCGGCGTTGGGGAAAAGAAGAACTTCTCCTTTCTTGATGTCCCGTTATTTTGAACAAGGGAGAGAGCTGTGAAAGTTAGACTCTTAATTGCTTTGGTGGTTGCCACGGTATTTGCAGTTGGGAACCAAACAATACTTACCGGTTAAGCACAGCAAGCGGCGAATAGAGCCGAAGGGCCGCAATTGCCACCTGCCGAGTTTACAGACATGGCTGCGCCCGGTACCCGCATACTTTTCAAAAACCACAACACTGACAAGATCCAGGAGACCATTGTCGGAACACCGGACGGCTTCGTTGTACGCTGGATGGTTGATGGCAAGCCCCAGCGGGCCTTTGCGCGGTTCGCCCAGGGCCGTGTACCCGGCAATGCCATGGCGGACATAGCGGCGATCTGGCCGCTCACAGTGGGCAAGTCCGTTTCGTACCGTCGGAAAGGGAATGGCTCGTCATTCCGGGACAACATTTCTGACTTGCGATCCGAACGGGTATCCGTAATTGGAGGCACGTTTGATTGCTACGTCCTCCGATGGCAATCCCGCGCGATAGGCGGTTCATGGCGCGGGCAAGCAACGACGTGCTATGCGCCAGAGCTGGGCTGGCCGGTAAGATTCGAGTACTCGGACAACAGAGGGCGTACGTCACGGGTCGAAGTTGCCGACCCACATCCTGATTAGGAGAGATGCGAGAGATGGGGTCAGTTCTTGCATTTCCACATCGTTGCTGCCGAAGCGCTCCATTTGAAGATCAAACAGACACTATGGCGCAGCGGCGGTTATAACCTGATCTAGCAATGCAAGACCCTGAAGAGCACTGAAGCGTGGATCATACAGAACTCAAGGTTGCGGATAGGCCGGTCGCGCGCGCGTTCCTGAAAACGCGTCTTCAGCGGCCTTCAGGCTTGACTTCCTGTCTAATTTGTCCAACTTATCCATAAGAAATTTCGGAGGTGGCTTCATGCGTTACGTGTCCGCGACCGATGCCAAGCAGCGCCTGGCCGCCGTGCTTGACGCGGCGCAACGTGAGCCAGTGGTGATCCGCCGGCAGAAACGGGATGTTGCTGTCGTTCTTTCCCTTCAGCAGTACGAACGGCTGCGCGGCCTCAATGTGGACGAGTTCCAGCGCTTTTGCGACCGCGTGGCCGAACTCGCGGCCGCCCGCGGGCTAACCGAGGATAAACTGGCCGAGATCCTTGCCGATGAGGGTTAGGGAGCGCGTCGTCCTGGACACCAACGTGCTCGTCAGTCGCCTCCTCCTACCGGGCTCGATTCCTGGTCGGGCCGTCCGCAGGGCCGCCGATGAGGCGCAGCTCCTGGTCTCTGAAGCCACCTTGGAGGAACTAGTTGATGTCCTCGCAAAGCCGAAATTCGACCCCTATGTCACCATCGAGGAACGCCAGGGGTTTGTTCGCCTACTCGGCCGGATCGCCGAGATGGTTCCGATCAACTACACCGTTCAGGAGTGCCGGGACCCGCGCGACGACAAATTCCTGGAAGTTGCGGTCAACGGCGAAGCCGACCTGATCGTAACCGGCGACGACGATTTGTTGGCCCTCGATCCGTTTCGCGGCATCCGAATCCGTACGCCCGCCGCTTATCTCGCACGCCACTGAGCCGGCACGCGAAAGATAGATCGAGAGTGGGAATATGCGAACAATCCCCACATCGGGCCGGGCGCCGATTGCTGTATTTGCACACGGAAGGAGAGGGCCACTATTGATCCGCCCTGATTCGCGCTATCGCCAAGCCAAATCTGGTCGGGCCGACCGTGGTAATTCGGTAACCGGTTCCGTCGCAACCGAATTGTTCTGGGATCCTATTCGCCGCCATGACCATCACGCCGATCTATGCCGCGGTGCTGGCGCTCTTGTTCGTGGCCCTCGCCGTCAACGTGGTGCGCACCCGCCGGCGCGCCGGGGTGAGTCTCGGGGACGGCGGCGACGAGCTCCTGGCCCGGCGCATCCGCGCCCTATCTGGCTCGCGCCTGGGGCGTGTCGAACTCACTTGGGAGGCCGGGCGTGAGCCTACGCGAGAAGCTGTCGAGCAAGCGCTACCAGGGCGCCATCGAATTCATCGTCGAGGAGCGCTCGGCCGACCGCGTGGTGGCGAAGATGCCGATACGGGACGGGGTCCTCAACCCGTTCGGCACCGTCCACGCCGGAGCGATGATCTGGTTGGCGGACGTGGCCGCAACACTGTGCGCGATCGGCGACTCGG
The DNA here is from genome assembly GCA_046759805.1 of Kiloniellales bacterium. Taxonomy (GTDB): domain Bacteria; phylum Pseudomonadota; class Alphaproteobacteria; order JBHICX01; family JBHICX01; genus JBHICX01. The sequence goes on from JBHICX010000016.1 coordinate 12,018, forward strand.
AGATCGACGATAAGGGCCGCGGCTTTCCCCTCGCCGTCGACCTGCATGCGGTGCTCCTCGGCAACCAGCGCCAGGGCGTGCTCACCGCGGAGGCGCAGGTCGTTCGCCGCGGCGGGCGGGTCATCGTCGTTCGCACCGAGGTGACCGGGGACAACGGCGCGCTCCTGATCGACGTGACGACGACACATGTCCCAGCGCTTTGACGCGTCGGAATCCACGCCAGAACCTTGACTCCCATCCCTCTTCAGAGGCGTGGGTTGCGGCCGGCCAACGGAGACTCAGCTGTCGGCGTCCGTCTGGTCCGCCTGCTCCTCCTTCTGCGCCTTCCTCTTCTCGGCTTTTTCCGCCTTGGCCTCGGCGCGGGCGGCCTTTTTGGCGGCTTTGGCTCTCTCGCGTTGTAAACGCTCGAACCTGTAGTTGGGCCTGCGAGCCATATCCTTCCTTCTCGTCAGTAGGGCGCCGGCGGCAGCGCACCCGGCCCGCCTGTCGATGGCGGCCGAGGCAACGGGGCGCTAGGGCAAAGACGTGGATGAAGACCCGGCAAATTCGCGCAGCGCAACTCGCGCCGGGTTCACTCGACGATCGCCAAGTTCTCCGCCGCCGATCTGCCGTCGCGGCCCGGCACCAGTTCGTACTCGACCTTCTGGCCCTCGCGAAGGCTCCTCAGACCGGCGCGTTCGACCGCCGAGATGTGCACGAATGCATCGCGAGACCCGTCACTCGGCTGGATGAATCCGTAACCCTTCACCGGGTCGAACCACTTCACTGTTCCGGTAGCCATAGCTACTCCTTTCGAAAGATCACGTCGGCGTTGGCCGCCCTCCACGGCGCCACGAGGTCCACAATATCTGGGAGTAACTCGGCCAGGCGTTGAAGCTGCTTCGAGGAATCGCCAGGGTAATGTGTCACCTTCGCCAATCAATTGGTCCATTTCACGTCAAATGGCAAGGAGAATCCGTAGGAACTCCGGTTCGGCTGCGAGTCCGCCTGGATCATCTGCGCCCCGGGGGGGCGTGTCGGCTCCGGGCGCGGCCGAGCGGGTTCGGCGCCTGGAAGCTTCGGGCGCGCCCAAGCGGCAATGACCGGCGCCGGCCAGCGGCGCCGTGGTTTTCGCGCCGCCTCGTCCTTACATTAGGGAGCACCGGTCCCGCCGAACGGGTCGGCGGGCCGCCGATGACCTCCGGGGGAGTCTGACCACCATGTCCCTGCCTAGCGCCCATCCCGACGCCGTGCGTTCCTCGCGCTTCGAGCTCGGCGCGCTGCGCGCGCTCTTGCCCTATCTGTGGCCGCGGGGCGCGTTGGAGATGCGCGTGCGCGTGTGCATCGCCGTCGGCTTCCTCGTCGCCGCCAAGGCGGTCAACGTCTATGTCCCGATCTTCTACAAGCAGGCGGTGGACGCGCTGGGCGAGGGCGTAAGCGCGGCGCTGGTGCTGCCGTTGGCCCTCATCGTCGCCTATGGCGTGGCGCGGGTGCTGGCGGTGGCGTTCGGCGAGCTGCGCGACTACGTGTTCGCGAAGGTGGCGCAGCACGCGATCCGCGCGGTGGCGCTGGAGGTGTTCCGGCACCTGCATCGCCTGGCCCTGCGCTTTCATCTCGATCGCCAGACCGGCGGGCTCAGCCGCGCCATCGAGCGCGGCACCAAGGGGATCGAGTTCCTGCTCTCGTTCATGCTGTTCAACGTGCTGCCGACGCTACTGGAGATCCTCATGGTCTGCGCCGTCCTGTGGTGGCTCTATGACCTTTGGTTCTCGCTGGTGGCGCTGGTCACCATCGGCACCTACATCGCCTTCACGCTGGTGTTTACCGAGTGGCGAATCCAGTTCCGCCGGCGCATGAATGAGGCCGACAGCACCGCCAACACCAAGGCGATCGACAGCCTCTTGAACTACGAGACGGTGAAGTATTTCGGCAACGAGGAGCATGAGGCGCGCCGGTTCGACGGCGCCCTGCGCGACTACGAGGCCGCGGCGGTGAAGAGCAAGACCACGCTGTCGCTGTTGAACATCGGCCAGGGGTGCATCATCGCGCTGGGGCTAACCGGGGTGATGGTCATGGCCGGGCGCGGCGTGGTCGACGGCTCCATGACCCTGGGCGACTTCGTGCTGGTGAACACCTACCTGGTGCAGCTCTATCTGCCGCTCAACTTCCTCGGCTTCGTGTACCGCGAGATCAAGCAGTCGTTGGTCGACATGGAAGCCATGTTCAACCTGCTCGACGTGCACACCGAGGTCCGGGACGCGCCGGGGGCGGGGCCGCTCCAGGTGGACCGCGGCCAGATCGCGTTCGACCGGGTGGGCTTCGCCTATGACCGGCGCCGGCCGGTCCTGGAGGACGTCTCGTTCAGCGTGCCGGCCGGCGGCACGGTGGCCATCGTCGGCCCGTCCGGCGCCGGCAAGTCCACGATCAGCCGCATCCTGTTCCGCTTCTACGACGCGGATCGCGGCGCGGTCAGGATCGACGGGCAGGATATTCGACAGGTGAGCCAGGCCTCGTTGCGCGCGGCCATCGGCATCGTCCCGCAGGACACGGTGCTGTTCAACGATACCGTCTATTACAACATCGCCTACGGCCGGCCCAACGCCCCGCCGAGCGAGCTCGAACAGGCGGCGCGGCTGGCCCGTATCCACGACTTCGTGCAGAGCCTGCCGGACGGCTACAACACGCTCGTCGGCGAGCGCGGGCTGAAGCTGTCGGGCGGCGAGAAGCAGCGGGTGGCGATCGCCCGGACCATGCTCAAGGGCCCGCGCATCCTGTTGTTCGATGAAGCCACCTCGGCGCTCGACACGCACACCGAGAAGGAGATCCAGGCCAGCCTGCGCGAGGTCTCGGTGGGCCGCACCACGCTCATTATCGCCCATCGCCTGTCCACGGTGGTGGACGCCGATGAGATCCTGGTGCTGGAGGCCGGACGCATCGTCGAGCGTGGCCGCCATGCCGACTTGCTGGCCCGCGGCGGGCGCTACGCCGAGATGTGGGCGAAACAGCAGCAGGCGGCTGCCGCCGAGGAGCCTGCGGCGGCACCGCCCGGCACCCCGGCCCCGGCCCCGGCGGACTGAAACTAGCGGTCCTTGATCTTGACCCGTCCCGCTCCCCCACCCGGCCACCCACGGGA
>JBHICX010000017.1:0-15110 GCA_046759805.1 Kiloniellales bacterium
GGCATGGGCGTCGATCTGGAACGGCTGGATCAGGTCGTCGGGCGCCATGCCTATAGGATGGGGCGGAGCCGCGGCGCCATCAAGTCATGCACCAGGCGAGGATGCCCTTCTGGGCGTGCAGCCGGTTCTCTGCCTCGTCCCAAACCAGGGAATGCGGGCCGTCGATCACCGCCGCCGTCACCTCTTCGCCGCGATGCGCCGGCAGGCAGTGCATGAACACGGCGTCGGGCTTGGCCTGGGCCATGAGCGCCTCGTCCACCCGGTACGGCACCAGCAGGTGGTGGCGGTTGGCCGCCGCCTCGTCCCCCATGGACACCCAGGTGTCGGTGACCACACAGTCGGCGCCGCGCACGGCCTCCGTCGGGTCGACGGTGACGCTGACCCGGCCGCCGCCGGCCCGGGCGCGCTGCACCACCTCCGGGCGCGGCCGCAAGGCCGCCGGGCAGGCGAGGCGGAGTTCGAACCCGAAGCACACCGCGGCATGGATCCAGGACACCGCCATGTTGTTGCCGGCGCCGCACCAGCCGACCACCTTGCCGGCGATCGGCCCGCGGTGCTCCTCGAAGGTCATCACGTCGGCCATCAACTGGCAGGGATGGCTGTCGTCGGTGAGCCCGTTGATCACCGGCACGTCCGCATGCGTCGACAGCTCGCGCAGCTTGTCCACCGCGTCGGTGCGGATCACGATCGCGTCGGCGTAGCGGGACAGCACGCGGGCGGTGTCGGCGATGCTCTCGCCGCGGTCGAGATGGGTATGGCCGCTGTCGAGCACCACCACTTGGCCGCCGAGCTGTTGCATGCCGACCTGGAACGAGACCCGGGTCCGGGTCGACGGCTTCTCGAAGATCATCACCAGCGTCTTGCCAATGAGCGGCCTGTCGTGGCGCCGGTCACCGCTCTTGAAGGCGGCGCCCAGGTCGAGGATCCGGCGCAGGGTCTCGCCGCCCAGCTCATCGAGGTCGAGGAAGTGCCGCGGTGCGCTCACCGGTCGGTCCCCCAGGCGCCGCACACCCGGTCCAGGACGTCGAGCGCCTCGTCGACATGGCTTTCGTTAATCACCAGCGACGGCAGCAGCCGGACCACGTTATCGGCCGCGGCAATTGCCAGCAGGCCCTGGTCCTGCAGCCGCGCGATCAACTGGTCATTGGGCACGACGCATTTCAGGCCCAGCAATAACCCGGTCCCGCGCACCAGGGCAATGACATGCGGATGTCGAGTCGCCAGCCCGTCGAGCCGGTGGCGCAAGAGCTTGGCGACCTCGCGCACCTGCACCAGGAAGCCGTCCGCCAACATGACGTCGAGCACCGCGTTGCCGACCGCCATGGCCAGCGGGTTGCCGCCGAACGTACTGCCGTGTGACCCCTTGGTCATGCCGACGGCGGCCGTTTCGGTGGCCAGACAGGCGCCCATCGGGAAGCCGCCGCCGATGCCCTTGGCCACCGCCACCACGTCGGGGGTCACGTCGCTCCACTGATGCGCGAACAGGCGGCCGGTGCGCCCCATGCCGGTCTGTACCTCGTCCAGGAACAACAGCAGGCCGAACTCGTCGCAGACCGCGCGCAGCCCCTCCAGGAACCCCGGCTCGGCCGGCCGAATTCCGCCCTCGCCTTGCACCGGCTCGACCAGGATCGCCGCGGTCTCGCCCGTGACCGCGGAGCGCAACTCGTTGAGATTGTTGAAGGCCACATGGTCGAAGCCCGGCACCTCGGGCAGGAAGCCATTGAGGTGCTTCTCATTGCCGGCGGCGGAAATGGCGGCCAGTGTGCGGCCGTGGAAAGCACCCTCGAAAGAGATGATGCGCCAACGGTCCGGGTTGCCGGTCTCGTCGTGGTACTTGCGCACAAGCTTGATGCCGCACTCGACGGCCTCGACCCCGGAGTTGCAGAAGAATGCCGTGTCGGCGAACGAGGCCGCGCACAACCGCTCGGCCAGGCGATATTGGTCGGGTATGCGATATAGGTTGGAGCAGTGCCAGAGCCGGGCCGCCTGCTCACGCAGGGCCTCGACCAGGTGCGGATGGCAGTGCCCGAGGGCGGTGACCGCGATGCCGCCACCGAAGTCGAGGTAGCGCCGGCCATCGACGCCATAGAGATAGGGCCCCTCGCCCCGTTCGAAGGCAAGCTCGGGCACCCCATAGGTCGGCATGACCGGCGAGACCATGGCCACTCCAGGATAAATGCGGGCCAAGGCCCGGGCGGCGCGAAAAGCGGCGAGTATTGTTACGCCGCCGCACCCTGTCAACGGCCTCGGCCCGGTCGGCGATCGCCGCTTGAGGCCCGGTGGACAACGCCGATTGCAGCGATGTATCAGGGGCGGGGAGGGGGCTTGGGTCTCACCAGGATCGATGGCAGGATGTGCCTCATGACCGATACGCATGACCGCCTTTTGGACCCAGACGAACCGGCGCCGGTGAGGGTCGAGCGGCCGCACGGCGCCTCGCCGTTTTTCCTGACCTGCGACCACGCCAGCAACCGTCTGCCGCGCCGCCTCGGCACGCTGGGGCTCCAGGCCCAGCAGCTCAGACGCCACATCGCCTGGGATGCGGGGGCGGCTGGCGTCGCCCGAAGCTTGTCACGGCGCCTCGATGCGACATTGGTGTTGCAGACCTATTCCCGATTGGTCATCGACTGCAATCGAAACCCCGAGGTGCCGGATGCGATGCCGTCGGTGAGCGAAAACATCGCAATCCCAGGCAACCGGAACCTGCCACCGGCCCATGCGCGGGCCCGCATCCGGGAGGTCTGGGCGCCCTATCACGACCGCATCAGTCGGCGGCTCGATGCGCGTGAGCGCGCCGGACGCCCCAGCGTGCTGGTGGCCGTGCACAGCTTCACCCCGGTCTACGATGGTGAGCGCCGGCCGTGGCACATCGGCATCCTGTACAACCGCGACCCCCGGCTGGCCCGCGTCCTTTTGGACCTGTTGCGCGGCGAGGATCACCTGGTGGTCGGCGACAACCAGCCCTATCGCGTGTCCGACCGCACCGACTACACCATCCCGGTGCACGGCGAAGGCCGCGGCATCGTGCATGTGGAGGTCGAGGTTCGCCAGGACCTGATCGCCGACCGATCCGGCCAGGCCGATTGGGCCGGGCGGCTTGCGGAGCTGTTGACCCGCGCCCACCGGCGGATGGGCTAGGTCGTGTACTCGTAAACGGATCGGCGACCGGGCTTCATTGGCTAACTCTTCGGCCCCACCTCGAAGACAGCGCCCTCGCAGCCGCCGGATACGACACACTTGGGCTTAAATCGCTTCACCGCGTCCGCGATCAGGCGATCCAGTGTCACGTCGTCGTGCGACGGGTCGTGGTGGAAGGGCACGAACTCCTTTGCACCCACCCGCGCTGCAAACTCGAACGCGTGGCGGTAGGTGCTGTGCCCCCATCCGATGCGGCTGTCGTACTCCTCGTCGGTGTACTGGGCGTCATGGATCAACAGATCAGCGCCGGTTGCAAGATCGTAGCCGGAGGTCCACTCCGGCTCCAGCCATCGGCCGTCGCGGAGGCCGAGGGCGGGCTCGTGGTCGGGCAGATAGACGGCGGTGCTGCCTTCCGCGTGAATGCGATAACCCACGGTCGGGTTCGGGTGGTAGACGAGCGACGTCTGAACGTGGAACGGACCGATGTCGAAGGGGGGACATGGGACATTGTGACAGGTTACGCGAGGCAGGTCGCGAAGGTGCACGGGAAAAAGCGGCGGGGAGAGGTAGCGGGTCAGGCGGGCGCCGAGCGAGAGCGTGCTGCTTGCAGGCCCCCAGATGTGCACGTCAATACCCGGATGATAGAGCGGACCGAAAAAACCCAGTCCCTGGATGTGGTCCATGTGGAGGTGGGTGAGGAGGATGTCGACCCGAGCGATATCCGGCGGGATTTGTGTTCCGAGTTCGCGGATGCCGGTGCCAGCATCGAGGACAAGCACCGTGCCGTCGTTACCACGCACCTCGACGGTCGATGTGTTTCCTCCGTATCGAGCCGTCGCGGATCCTGGTGCCGCTATCGATCCGCGGGTCCCGAAAAGGGTCACGCGCATCATTCCGAGAGCTCCCAGAAGAGGGCCGCAGCGCCGAGAAATTCGCCTTGAAGCCCGGCGATCGGAATGGACGCGACTTCGATGTGTCGGATCACACCGTCCATTCGTCTGATGCGGAAGCGCTTGTAAGTCGGCCGCTTTTTGGTGAGCGTGATCATCACCGGAAGCTCCTCAGGCGGGATAGGCTGTCCCTCATCGTCAAACCGGGTGAACGCGGATAACCACTCCTCCGGAGGCATGGCACCTGTCTCATCGAATCGTCGGCCGAGGATGGCCTCGGCGGGCTCGTTGTAGAAGAGCAGATTCCCCTTAGGGTCAACAAGGAAGAGTGGAACGCTCAGGTACGCGGCGAGCTGCCGGGTCAAGATGATCTGAATCGGATGGGCCATCCTGCGTCCCCTTGAACGCCCATCGATTTCGAGCCGCATCGCCCGTGGAGCGCACCGGCGGATGAGCAGCCGCTCCGGATCCGCTATGCCTTCGAAGGGTCGAACATGCCCGAGGATGTTACAATGTTAGTTTATGGCGCGCCCGTTTCGATGTCCAACGCCTGCGGTATGCGGCGGTGCGCAGACCAGGGAACCCGCTGTTCGCAGAAGAGATCGCGCGTTATGTAGACGAGCATTGCGCGCCGGCTGGCAGCGCCGCGGGCGCCAGCCCGATTACCTCGATAGTCACGATGGCGGCTGCGGACGACGTCACCTGTGGCCAGCTTCGGGTCAAAAGGCGTCATGCAGCGATCTTGTTCTTTATGGCGGCTTGCCAAGGAGAAGCGGACTCCGGGCCAATTGGTCGTGCTCACTGCGATTGGCGCTTCGTCACCCGTCTGTGAGTCCACGACCTAGGCGCGTCCCCGGCCATTCGACCCGATCGCGGCGGCGAAGACGTGTTGATGAAACCGAAACGGCTTCCGCATTAACCAATCGTTAACCCTTTGCGTTAACCATGCTCCGGCATTTGGGACCATCCCAGACCTGTCCTCCATCACTTCCGCGACCCGGCCCGCCGTCTCCCGGCGGGCCGTTTTCTCATGCCGATGCAGGCCGTCGCATCATCGCCGCGGGCGCGCATTAGCGATTCGTTCACCTCCCGGGTCCAATGATAAGGGCGCTGGATGTCGCTCGTTAACCCATGCACGTCGGCCGGCGACAGCCGCGGAAGGAGGACGGAATGCCTTACAAGCTGTTTTTTCTCGACTGGTTGCGGTGGGAGTTCACCGCTCGCCACGGCTGGGACCGTGGCGACGACGACGACCCCGTGCTCGTGTTCGCCCGTTACGTGCTGTTCGAGAACGAACGGCTCGGCGACGCGCTGCGCAACCTGGACGCCAGAGAGCCGCAGGACATCGTCCACCAATTGGTGCGCCGCAAGGCGGGACGCGACGTGGTCACCGCCTTCGGCCACACCTGGCGCCAGTTCATCAGTTTCCGGAGCGAGCTGGACAAGGGCATGGCCCGATACCGTCGGCACTACGAGCTCGGCACCGGCGGCGTGCAGGCGGCCTAGGTGATGTAAGACGCCCAGCCGACGCCAACACGTTATCCGTTTGGGCTGGAGCGAATCCACGTCAGTCGATACTGCCCTCGGCGTCGAATAGGGCGTCGAAACCGTCCCAGGCGCCAGGCTCGAAGCCGAGGCGCTGCCAGCTCCGCTGCATGTGCGGCGGCAGCGGGGCGGTGACCCGCAACAGACCGCCGCGCGGATGCGGCAGGGCGATCGAACGGGCGTGTAGGTGCAGCCTGCGCGCAATTCCTTCGCCGGCAAGGAAGGCGCCGGCGCCGCCGTACTTGCCGTCGCCCAGGATCGGCGTGCCCAGCGCCGCGCAGTGCACCCGGAGCTGATGGCCACGGCCGGTGAGCGGCATCAGCCCCAGCCACGCCGCCCGGCGCCCGGCGACGTCGACCGTCGCGTAGAGCGTCACCGCGCGCTTGCCGGCGCTCGCCTCGGCGAAGCCAGGGCCGCCGGGTGTCACCTTCTCGCCCCGCTTTCCAGGCCGCTTCGACAGCGAGAGGTCGATGCGGCCGCGGCGCGGCCGCGGCACCCCCACCACGATGGCCCAATACACCTTTCGCGCCGTCCCCTTGCGGAAGGCAGCGCCGAGCCACGCCGCGGCGGCGGCGCTGCGCGCCAGCAACAAGACGCCGCTGGTGTCCTTATCCAGCCGGTGCACGAGCCGCGGCCGCTCGGGCCGATCGAAGCTGAGCGCTTCCAGCATGGCGTCGAGATGCCGGACGACACCGCTGCCGCCCTGGACCGCGAGGCCCGGCGGCTTGTCGAAGGCGATCACGTCGTCGTCCATGTGCAGGACGCGGTGGCGCAACTCGGCCCTCTGGCGCCGGCCGAGCCGCAGCGGGGTGGGCCGAGCCGGCTTGCGAGCCAAATCCTCGATCGGCGGCACGCGTATCGTCTGCCCGGCGACAAGCCTGAGGCCTGCCTTGGCCCGCTTGCCGTCGACCCGCACCTGGCCGGTGCGCAACAGCTTCTCGAGCCGGCCATGGCCGAGGCCGGGGAAGTGCCGCCGGAACCAGCGATCGAGGCGCAGCGCCGCCTCGTCCCCGGCGACGATCAGGTTCCTCACCCCGCTCATCTCGGCCGCCTTCCTGGCCCCGGCCGGCGGCCTTGTCAACGGCGGAACGGCGGGCGGGTTGAGCATGGCCTCCGCCATCATCGACAAGCCGGCCGGGCTGGGCCATAGTTGCGCGCCCGGGCCAACCGGAGGGATCAGGCATTGCGACCGGAACGTATCTTGACGGGCCCTTTCACCACGCCGGACGGCGACCGTTCGGACGGGCCGCACTACCGCATCTTCGTCCGCGACCTCGACCTTCGGTGCCGGATCGGCGCCCACGATTTCGAGAGGGACGCGCCGCAGCGGGTGCGGGTCAACCTCGACATGGCGGTGCGCGAGATCCCCGGCGGCCCCGAGGACAAGCTCCAAAACGTGCTCTCCTACGAGGAGGTGATCGCCGGCATCAAGGCTCTGGGCGCGGACGGCCATATCAACCTGATCGAGACCCTGGCCGAGCGGATCGCCGGGCTCTGCCTCGAGGACCCGCGGGTGGCGCGGGTGACGGTGCGGGTGGAGAAGCTCGACGTCGATCCGGCCGCCGGCGGCGTCGGCGTCGAGATCGAGCGCCGGCGGGCCGCGGACTCGCCGGTCGAGCTTGCCTGACCCGGCTTTGCGCCCAGGGTCGCATGGCCATGGCCGGGGCGAGCGCGGAACGGACCTATAGCAAAGCCGAGGTCGAGGCGCGTCTCGGCCAAGAGCTGGCGCATTGGACCCTGGACCAGGGTTCGATCTGCCGCCGGTACAGGACCAATGGCTGGAAGAGTACGCTCATGGTGATCAACGCCGTGGGGCACCTGGCCGAGGCCGCGTGGCATCATCCGGAGATCGCCGCTTCCTACGCCTGGGTCGAGGTCCGATTGATGACTCACGATGCCAAGGGGATCACCGACAAGGACTTCTCGCTGGCCCGGAAGATCGAGGACGTCGTCCAGTGGCAGCCCGGCACGGAGGGCGGCGCGCTCCAGGGAACGCCGAACGATCCGCGCTTCGCCTACCTCAAGTACGACGACTAGCGGCGCCGCGGCCGGTTGACATGGCCACCGTCTTCTTGGGGCTCGGCAGCAACCTGGGCCGGCGTGAGCATCACCTGCGCCGGGCTCTGACGGCACTCACCGAGCGGCTCGAGATCACCGCCACCTCGCCGGTGTACGAGACCCGGCCGATGTATGTGGCCGAGCAGCCGCGGTTCCTGAACATGGTGGCGCGGGCCGAGACCGAGATGGCGCCGCGGCCGCTCATGGCCTGGCTGAAGCGGCTGGAGGCGGCGCTGGGCCGCACGCCTGCGGTCCGCTTCGGACCGCGGGCGATCGATTTGGACATCCTGTTCTACGATAGGGTGGTGATCGACACGCCGGGGCTCAAGATTCCGCATCCGCGCCTGGCCGAGCGGGCCTTCGTGCTGCGGCCGCTGGTCGACCTGGCCCCTGATTGGGTGCATCCGGTGACCGGCCGCCGGGTCGAGGACATGCTGGCCGCGCTAGGCGACTGCCAGGGAAGCTCGATCAAGCACCGAACCCTGGAATGGCGCCCGGCGCCGACCGACTGAACCGGACACCTGGTATCGCTACGCGGTCTTCGCCGTCCAACTCATGGTTGCGGGTTCGAAGGGCTCGCCATGAGTCGGAAGGCGATAGTCGCCAATATCCCGATTTCAGTTAGGCCCGTCGACGACGACCGGCAGGTCGGCGGGCGGCAGGCAGGTCCGATCGTCGCAGGCCTGTACCGTCACCGCGGCGCGCACGAGTTGGCCCTTCTCGAGGACGCCTTTTGGGAAAGTCGCCCGCAGCTCGACCGTTCCCTCGTACACGTCGAGCGCCTCGGCGGCGAAAGCCGGCTTGAAACGGCTGGCCTTGGGGTAGCGAACGCGGCTGGGGGTGAGCCGGTCGAAGACCAGGCGGGTGGCGATCAGGTAATCCAGCGAGGCCGGATTGGCGTTGATGTGATAGCCGGCGTCGATATCGAGGCTGACCGCAATCTCGTCATGGTCGCCGCCATCGCGCGCCGTCGCCGTGGCCCGGACGTGATCGGCGGAATCGGGGATGTGGAAGCCACCGGCCGGTCCCGGTGGTTCGGCAACGGCGGCGGCCGGTGCCGGCGCCTCGGCGCCGGTCGGGCCCCGCCGGTTGACGGCAACGATGGCGGCCGGCCAGGCCTCGGGCCGCCGCTCGATGCGCCCGCTCAGGCGGGGCAGCGCCCGCGACGCGGCCGCGGCGAAGCGCGGCGGTCCACCGGCGGCGGCCAAGCGCAGCAACAGGTCCAGCGCGGCGGAGGTGCCGGACGGATGGATGTCGTCGCCCAGGTCTTGCGGCGCGATCAACAGGTCCGTCTCGCCGGTGGTGGTCGACAACCCGCCGTCCTCGCGGGCAAAGCGCCGCATTAGGGCGTCCGCCAGGCTTGCGGCGCGCTGCCGCCAGACGTCCTCGTTCGTGGTGTCGTAGAGCGCCATCAGGCCCAGGCCGAACAGGGCGTAGTCCGCCAGATAGCCGTCGGTCTGCGCCCGCCCGCGAAAGATCTCGTGCTTGAGCTCGCCGGTTTCCGGATCGTAGGCCAGCGCCCAGATGCGCTCGGCGGCGCGCCGTGCCAGCGCGCCATAGCCGGGCAGACGCAGGATCCGGCCGCCGGTCGCGAACGCCTGGATGGCAAGGCCGTTCAGGGCGACGACGATCTTGTCGTCGCGGGCCGGTTGCGGCCGCCGGTCGCGGGCCTCGAGGAGCTTGCGGCGCTGGGGCGCGAGCCGGGACAGCCGGTCCACCAGCCAGGCCCCACCCTTGCCCCGGGCGGCCTCCGCCACCTCCGGGCGGATACGAAGGACACCTGGTTTCGCGGCCTCGGGGGCATCGCCTGCCTGCGCGAAGCCGGAGCTTCGCTTCGGCGAAGGCAGGCCGGCGCCCGGCGGCGCCAGGGGATTCAACATCGGCGCCAGCGTATAGACCGCGAACAACCGTCGCCCACCCTCGGCGCCGAGGATCGAGTCGATCTCCCGGCGGGTCCACAGGTAGCTCACCCCTTCTTCGCCGTCCACTTGCGAATCCTGGGCCGTGTAGAAGCCGCCCCGCGGCGCGGTCATGTCCCGGCTCAGGTAATCGCCGACCGAGATCGCCACCCGGCGGTACAGCGGGTCGCCGGTGGCCCGGTATGCCTCGGCGTAGATCCGCAGGTGCTGGGCGTTGTCATAGAGCATCTTCTCGAAATGCGGCACCGACCAGGTGCGCTCGGTGCTGTAGCGGTGGAAGCCCCCGGCCAGGTGATCGTGAATGCCGCCATGGGCCATGGCGTCGAGAGTCATGGTGAGCTTCTCGAGCACCTCGGGCGTCCGATTGATGCCGTGGTCGGCCATGAGCAGTCCCAGGACCGGCGCCATCGGGAACTTGGTTCCTTGGCCGGTGGACAACAGGCCGCCGTGAATCGGGTCGAACTGTTGCAACAACGCCTCACGGGCGCGCGCCAGCCATTGTGCCGGCCGCAGCGGCGCCTCGCCGCCGCCCGCCAGCTCCTTGATGACCCGCCGCATGGCCTGGTGAACCTCTTCGGCCACGGCCCGCACCTCGGCCCTCCGGTTGGTCCACGCCTCGTGCATCACGCTCAGCAGGGTCGGGAAATCCGGGCGCCGCCGCTCTGGATCGGGGGTGGGCGGAAAGTAGCTGCCGGCGAAGAATGGCTTCAGGTCCGGGGTCAGGAACAGGTTGTTGGGCCAACCGCCCGGTCCGGTTAGGAGGTTGCGGGCCAGCATGTAGACCTGGTCCACGTCCGGCAACTGTTCCCGGTCCACCTTGACGTTGACGAACCACTGGTTCATGAGCTCGGCGATCGCTGGATCGGAGTACAGCGTCCGCTCGGCGACGTGGCACCAATAGCAGGTGCTGTAGCCGACGGAGAGGAAGATCGGCTTATCCTCCTGCCTGGCCTTGGCAAACGCCTCCGGCCCCCACGGATACCAGTCCACCGGGTTGTGGGCGTGCAGCAACAGGTAGGGGTCGCGGGAGTCGATCAGCCGGTTGGTATGGGTGTGATGGTCCGCCGCCGCCATGGACGGCCCCACCAGAAAGCCCAGAAGCATCACCGCGATGGCCTTCAAACGTAGACCGCCGCGCCATGTCCTAAACACGGACCGACCTTCCGACTAGGAGACCACGATTCGATCTCAGCCTAGCGCAAACCGCGGTTCCTGCCATCCCACTTCCATGCGAAACGGGGAGAGCATAATTAGCGGAACCGCGCCGCCTATCGCGCCTGGCCCCGACGGCGCCGCTTTGCGGTTCCGCGCCGCTTGGCGGCGGCCGCGCGCAGGGCCGCCTGGTACGCCTTGTCGGCCCAGGCTGCCAGCGCCTCCGGGTCTTCCATGAGCTCGGGCGGCGCCTGGTAGTAGGACAGGGCCGTGGTCTTGGACTTTGCCTGATAGGTGAACGGGCCCAGTCCCCGGGCCTCGAAGTCGCCGCGGTTGTGCTCGTCCGCCTTGAGATAGAGGGCGTCGTCGGCGATCAGCCCGAACATCAGGCCGTCCCGGAACACCCCGGCGCCGCCGAACATGCGCCGAACCGCGACCGGACCCAAGGGCTGCATGAGGTCGACCAGGTGGGCGCAGAAGGCGGAGCTTGCGGGCATGGTCTTGTCTCCTCTTAGGTCGGCCGGGCCGGTCCGGCGGCGTCGGCCGACAGTATACAGGCCCGTCGCGCCGGGCGTGCACCGCTTGACGTGAAGCATGGGCGCGTTCAAATGGCGTCGGCACGGCAACAAGGGCGCCAGGGGGACGGGCGATGGACTGGTTCGAGGAAACCCTTTATCCCGGCTACCGGCAGGGCTTCCTGGTCGAGAAGGTCCTGTGCCGGCGGACCACGGCGCATCACGAGCTGGTGATCTTCGAAAGCCAGGGGTTCGGCCGGGTGATGACGCTGGACGGCATCGTCCAGACCACCGAGGCCGACGAGTTCGTCTACCACGAGATGCTGGCCCACGTGCCCATCTTCGGCCACGGCGCGGTACGCGAGGTGTTGGTCGTCGGCGGCGGTGACGGCGGCATGCTGGAGGAGGTGCTGAAGCACCCGGTGGCGCGTGCGACGCTGGTGGAGATCGACCCGGCGGTGATCGAGCTCGCCCGGCGTTATCTCTCGTCGATCTGCGGCGGCGCCTTCGACGACCCCAGGGCCGAGGTGGTGGTGGCCGACGCCACCCGCTACGTGGCCGAGACCGAGCGCCGGTTCGACGTGATCATCGTCGATTCCACCGACCCCGTCGGCCCGGGGGCGGCGCTGTTCGAAGCCCCGTTCTACGCCGGCTGCAAGCGCTGCCTGCGGCCGGGCGGGGTGCTGGCGGCCCAGACCGGCGTGCCGTTCCTGCAGCCCGAGGAACTGACCGCCACCATGCGCCACCTGCAGGCGCTGTTCGCCGACGTCACCGCCTTCCTGGCCCCGGTGCCGAGCTATGTCGGCGGCTTCATGGCTTTCGCATGGGCCAGCGACGACCCGGGCAAGCGCGGCATCGACGCGGCGACCCTCAATTCGCGGGTGGCCGACGCCAAGGTCGAGACCCGCTATTACACGGCCGACATACACCAGGCCGCCTTCGTGCTCCCCGGCTACATCCGCGCCCTGATGGACGAATAACGCGCAAGCCGCACCGTCGATCTCATGGTGAACAAAAAGCTCGGTCGGACCGAGCTCAACAGGCAACCATGAGATCGACGGCGCCGGCCGGCGCTTGACTATCGTTTTCGGAAGCTCTCGAGGTTGACCACGTTGGCGACCTTGGGGGCCGCTTCCTCCTCGGGCGCTTGGGTATCGCGGCGGGCGGCCTTGGGGGCCTTCTCGCCGGCGGCCGCGCCCTGGAACTGTAGGCCGAAGTTCACCGACGGGTCGGCGAACCCGACGATGGCGGCGAACGGGACCTTGAGGCGCTCGGGCACATCGTCGAAGCTCAGCATCACCGCGAACGCGTCCTGGTCCAGCTCCAGATCCCAGAACTGGTGCTGCAGCACGATGGTCATCTCCTGCGGGTAGCGCTCACGCAGGTAATCCGGCATCTCGACGCCGGGGAGGTCGGTGTGGAAGGTGATGAAGAAATGGTGCTGGCCGGGAAGCCCCTCGGCGGCGACCCGCGCGAGCGCCCGGCGCACGACGTCGCGCAACGCCGCCTCGACCATCCGATCGTATCTCAGGAAATCCTTGCCCATGCGCCGTTACCACCCTCGGCACCCGCGTCCAGGCGCGGCGGCTGGGGCCGCCCGGGCCGGTCGAGTGGGGGGCTTCTGTTGCCCGGCGCCCCCCGGACCGCGCTTACCTAACCGAGGTCAGGCAGCGAGAGCCAAACGATTGTCGTTGGCACTTCTAGGTTGGCCCGATAACGGCGGTACCATGCCGGGCGAAAAGCATGCCTTTACCACGCACGTCGATCCTGGTTCGCCCCCTAGGGCCACCGGACCGCCGGTCGGGCCGGCGTCCCGGCGGGAATATTGGTGGAGGCGCCGGGTACTGCCCCCGGGTCCGCTACGCTTATTCCACACGCCGTTTATCGCCATAGTCGGTCGCCCGACCCCGTGAATATAAGGCCTCATGGGCCGGAACGAAAGAGGGCCGCGAATGCCCGCCGTCCTCGTGCTATACAGCGGCGTAGACGCGAACGGCGGGGCGGGCGATGAACTTCTGCAGCGACAACGTGACCTCGGTGGCGCCGGAGATCGCGGCGGCGCTGGACGAGGCCAACCGGGGCGCCGCCATGCCCTATGGCGACGACGAGATGACCCGGCGCCTGGAGACCCGCATGGCCGAGGTGTTCGAGACCGAGCTTATGGTGTTCCCGGTGGCCACCGGCTCGGCCGCCAACGCCCTGGCGCTGGCCTGCCTCACCCCGCCCTACGGCGCCGTCTATTGCCATCGCGAGTCCCACGTCAACCTCGACGAGTGCGGGGCGCCGGAGTTCTTCACCGGGGGCGCCAAGCTGGTGGCGCTCGACGGGGCCCATGGCAAGATCGCGGCCGACGACCTTGAGGCGGTACTGGCGCGCGCCGGCGCCGGCGTGGTGCACCACGTGCAGCCGGCGGCGATCAGCGTCACCCAGGCGACCGAGGCCGGCACGGTGTACCGGCCGGAG
This sequence comes from Kiloniellales bacterium, assembly GCA_046759805.1. Lineage (GTDB taxonomy): Bacteria > Pseudomonadota > Alphaproteobacteria > JBHICX01 > JBHICX01 > JBHICX01. The sequence goes on from JBHICX010000017.1 coordinate 13,681, forward strand.
CATCTGGCGGCGCTCGCCGAGGTGGCGCGTCGGCACGGGCTCGGCCTGCATATGGACGGTGCCCGCTTCGCCAACGCCGTGGTGGCGCTGGGCCTGAGCCCGGCGGACTTGACTTGGCGCGCCGGGGTCGACGTCTTGTCCTTCGGCGCCACCAAGAACGGGGCCATGGCCGCCGAGGCGGTGGTGTTCTTCCGCCCCGAACTGGCCAAGGAGTTCGCGTTCCGGCGCAAGCGGGCGGGCCATCTGTTCTCGAAGATGCGGTTCCTGTCGGTGCAGCTCGACGCCTATCTGGCCGACGACCGCTGGCGCCGCTACGCCGCCCATGCCAACGCCATGATGGCGCGGCTCAAGCAAGGCCTGACGGCGCTGCCCGGCGCCCGGCTCGAGCATCCGGTGGAGGCCAACGAGATCTTCATCACCCTGCCGCCGGCGGTGATCGACGGCCTCCTCGCCGACGGCTTCCGGTTCTATCGCTGGGGCGACGAGGACGCGACTCTGGTGCGCCTGATGACCGGGTTCGACACCCGGCCCGAGGATGTCGACGCCCTGATCGCCGCCGCCCGCCGCCACGCCGCCGCCCTGGTCGCCGCCGAGGCCGGCGGCGGCTGAGCAGCGGCGTGGCGGCGCCGATCTCGCCCCCGGCCGGGCACCTTGAAGGTCCTTGATCGGCGCCTTTTGGTGGGTTATGGACGGGGCCCAGGCGCGGACGTCCCCTTCGTCTAGCGGCCTAGGACGCCGGCCTCTCACGCCGGAAACAGGGGTTCGAGTCCCCTAGGGGACGCCAACTTCCGCGGCTCGGCGCGCTGACCGTCAGGGCAGGGTCCTGGCGACCCGGAAGCCGTAACAGACGAACCGGATGTGGGTCGCGGTCCAGTTGCGGTAGGCCGAGCGCACGTTCTCCGGTACGTAGCACCAGGAACCGCCGCGCAGAACCCGGCCCTCGCATTTGCCGCCGGTCCAGGCCGAGCCGTCGCGCGGCGTCAGGTCGTAGGACTCCTCGTAGCAATCCTCGACCCACTCCCACACATTGCCCAGCATGTCGTGCAAACCAAAGCCGTTCGCACGGAAGCTGCCGACCGGCGCCGACTTCGCGTATCCGTCGCGGCAGTCGTGGTGTGGCCAATAAAAGTCGTTTTCCGATTTGCTGGTCCTGTCGTTCACGTTGGCATAACTGCAGGCACCGTCGGGATCCGCACCCCAGTGCCGCGCCGTTGTGGTGCCCGCCCGCGTCGCGTACTCCCATTCCGACTCGCTTAGAAGCCGGTATTCGTGCCCCGTCTTGCGACTGAGCCAGCGCACGTAGGCCTTCGCATCGTGCCAGTTCACGCAGACCACCGGATGCCGATCATCCTGCGGGAAACCCGGATCGCGCCAGTTCTTGTCCTGGCGCCAGGGCCACCCTTCTCCTAGCTGGAAGATCCGGCACTTCG
>JBHICX010000018.1:0-15091 GCA_046759805.1 Kiloniellales bacterium
GCGCCATTGGCGGCGATCGAGGTCGCCGCCGATGCCGTAGGTGCTGAGCCGGTGATGGCCGAACCGTTGGATGCGCTCAGTGGTGCCGCCGAGCAATACGTCGATGAGGTGCCCGGAGCCGAACCTCTGCCCAGTGCGGTAAACGCAGGACATCGCCTTCTGCGCCGCCTCGGTGCCGTCGAAGCTCTCGACAGGTTCCAGGCAGGTGTCGCAGTTGCCGCAGGGCCGGTCCAGGGTCTCGCCGAAATAGTCCAAGAGCACCTGACGGCGGCAGCGCGTGGTCTCGCAGTAGCCGAGCAAGGCGTCCAGCTTTTGGCGCTCGACATGCTTCTGGCGCTCGGGCGCCTCGGAGGCGTCGATCAGCTGCCGCATCCTGGCCACGTCGTTGAGGCCGTATACCATCCAGGCGTCGGCGGGCAGGCCGTCGCGGCCGGCGCGGCCGGTCTCCTGATAGTACGCCTCCAGGCTCTTCGGCAGGTCCAGATGGGCGACGAAGCGAACGTCCGGCTTGTCGATGCCCATGCCGAAGGCGATGGTGGCGACCACGACGAGGCCGTCCTCCTTGATGAAGCGGTCCTGATGGCGGGTTCGCACCTCTTTGTCCAACCCGGCGTGATAGGGCAGCGCCCGGGGGCCCCGGGCCGACAGCGCTTGTGCCGTGGCCTCCACGCCCTTGCGGGTCAGGCAGTAGACGATGCCCGACTCGCCGGCGTGCTCGGCCTCGAGGAACCGCGCCAGCTGCAGGACGGCGCTTTCCTTGGCCAGCACCCGGTAGCGGATGTTCGGCCGGTCGAAGCCGGACACGAACACTCGGCCCTGACCCAGGTCCAGTCGCTCGATGATGTCGCGCCGGGTCGGCCGGTCCGCGGTGGCGGTCAATGCCATCCGCGGCACCGTCGGGAATCGATCGTGCAGCACCGTGAGCCGGCGGTACTCGGGCCGGAAGTCGTGCCCCCATTGCGAAACGCAGTGCGCCTCGTCGATGGCGAACAGGGTCAGCGTGCAGTGTCCCAGGTTGTCGAGAAAGCCGTCGGTCAGCAGCCGCTCGGGGGCGACGTACACCAAATCCAGCTCGCCGGCGCGCATCTGCCGCTCGACCCATGCCGCCTCGCCGGGGGGCAGGCTGGAGTTCAGCTGGGCGGCGCGCACGCCCAGCTGGCGCAATGCCTCGACCTGGTCCCGCATCAGCGCGATCAAGGGCGACACCACCACCGCCACCCCCGGTCGGCACAGGGCCGGGACCTGGTAGCACAGCGACTTGCCGCCGCCGGTCGGCATCAACACCAGGCAATCGCCGCCGGCCATCGCGTGGTCGACGATTGCGGCCTGCTGGCCCCGGAAGCCCTCGAACCCGAACACGGATTCGAGCACGTCGAGCGGTTGCCGGACCATGCTGGTGTTTATAGCGCCATATCACCGGGGGTCGCGATCGCAATCTAGGCCCATCGGGGCGGTCCGACAGTGTCCAGCATTGCCACGGCGGGGGCGCTTGCCGGTAGGCAGCGCTCGCGGGTCTGGACTAATCTGGTAGCCGACGAAGCCCGACGGCGCATAAGGGTGGTAAAGCATGTGGGGATGCACGACCAAGGTGGCTTGCGGTTGTCTTTTGGCCCTCGGCCTTTGGTTGTCCGCCGTGACCGGCGCCGGCGCCGCCACCGTCACCATCGCCTGCGCCGCGGTCGGGATCGAGTACCGGCTGTGTCGCGAAGGCGCCGAGGTCTGGGCCGCCCGGTCCAGCCATCGGGTCGAGCTGATCCAGACGCCCAGCCTAGCCAACGAGCGCCTGGCCCTGTTTCAGCAGCTGCTCGCCTCGGGCTCGGCCGACATCGACGTGTTCCAGATCGACGTCATCTGGCCGGGCATCCTGGGCCAATACTTCATCGACTTGCGTCCCTATTTCGACGACGCGGCGCTCGACCGGCACTTCCCGGCGATGATCGACAACAACGTGGTGGACGGAGAGCTGAAGGCCATCCCCTGGTACGGCGACGCCGGGCTCTTGTATTACCGCAAGGACCTGCTGGAGCAACATGGCTTCCAGGTGCCGGCGACCTGGACCCAGCTCGCCGACACGGCAACGGCGATCGTCGCCGCTGAGCGTGCCGCGGGCGATCGCCGGCTGGTCGGCTTCGTATTCCAGGGCAAGGCTTACGAGGGCCTCACCTGCAACGCGCTGGAATGGATCGCGAGCTTCGCCGGCGGCTCGATCCTGGCGCCCGACGGCACGGTGGCGCTCGACAATCCCCGGTCGGTAGCGGCGTTGGAAACCGCGGCCGCATGGGTCGGCGCGGTGGCCCCGCGCGGCGTCCTCAACTACGCCGAGGAGGAGGCCCGCGGCACCTTCCAGTCCGGAGCCGCCGTGTTCATGCGCAACTGGCCCTATGCCTGGGCGCTGGTGAACAGTGCCGACAGCCCGGTGGCCGGCAAGGTGGGGGTGGCGGTACTGCCTCGCGGCGGGGCGGCGGGCCGGCATGCCAGCACCCTGGGCGGCGGCGGGCTGGCGGTGTCGCGACACTCGAATCACCCGGACATCGCGGCCGAGCTGGTGCAATACCTGGCCGGCCCGCAGGAACAGCTGCGGCGTGCCATCGAGGGCGCCTTCAACCCGACGATGCCGGCGCTCTACCGGGATCCCGCGCTCATTAAGGCGCAGCCCTTCATGGCCGAGTTGCCGCCGGTGCTCACCGGCGCGGTGCCCCGGCCGGCGCGGATCGCCGGCCCCAGATACAACCAACTCAGCGCCATCTTCTGGAACGCCGTGCACGATACGCTGGCCGGCCGCGGCGACGCCGCCTCCAATCTGGCCGCCGCCCAGCGGCGACTCGAGCGACTGAGTCGCGGCGGCAAGTGGTAACCGCCGGCACCGATCCGCCCGCGGTCACCGGCGACACGGACGCCGGTGACGGCCACGGGCGGGCCTTCCCGCTGCGCCGGCTCAGAGTACGCTGGGCGTGGCTGTTCCTCGCACCCTCGCTCGTGGCCGCGGCCGCAGTCGCCGGGTGGCCGCTGCTGCGCACGGCGAGCTTCGCCTTCACCGACGCCCGGCTGAGCGAGCTCGACGCCGCCCGCTGGATCGGGGTCGAGAACTTCGTCGCCATCCTGGGCGATCCCGGCTGGTGGCGGGCGGTGTGGAACACGCTGGTGTTCACCGTCGCCTCGGTGTCGCTGGAGCTAGTGCTGGGCCTCGCCTTCGCGCTCATGTTGAACGCCCGGCTGCGCGGCCGGCCGGCGCTGCGGGCGGTGGCGCTGGTGCCCTGGGCGGTGCCGACCATCGTCTGCGCCCAGATGTGGAGCTGGATGTATCACGATGTCTACGGCGTCCTGAACGACCTGTTGTTGCGGCTGGGCGTGATCGAGGCGCCGGTGGCCTGGCTCGCCGACCCGGCGACCGCCATGGCCGCCGTCATCATGACCGACGTCTGGAAGGCGACGCCGTTCATGACCTTGCTGTTGCTGGCCGGGCTGCAAATCATCCCCGACCACGTGTACGCCGCGGCCCGGATCGACGGCGCCGGGCCGCTCAGGATCCTGGTTCACATCACCCTGCCGCTCCTGCGCCCCGCTATCGTGGTGGCGCTCATCTTCCGTAGCCTGGACGCGTTTCGGGTGTTCGACCTGATCTACGTGATGACCAGCAACAGCCGGGCGACGGCCACGGTGTCGGTGTACGCCCGCCAGCACCTGATCGACTTCCAGGACGTGGGTTACGGCTCGGCGGCCTCGCTCCTGGTGTTCCTGCTGGTGGGGCTGATCAGCATCGGCTACGTGGCCTCGCTCAGGCCGGCGACGGAGGCGGCGAGATGAGCCGGCGTCGACTCGGCCGGGTGGCGCTCTATCTGTGCGTTGCCGGGTTCCTCGCCTACACCCTGTTCCCGGTGTACTGGGCGGTGCTCTCGTCGCTGGAGGCCGGCGCCGCCCTGTTCCAGGTCGATTACTGGCCCCGCGACCCGGTGTGGGAGAACTACCGCACGGTGTTCGCCGACCAGCCGTTCGGCCGCAACATCCTCAATTCCGTCGTGGTGGCGACCTTGACCGTTGCCGTATCGCTGGCGCTTGGCGTGTTCGCCGCCCACGCCCTGGGCCGGGTGCGGTTTCGCGGCCGCATGCTGCTGCTCTATACCATCCTCGGCATCACCATGTTCCCGCAGGTCTCGGTGTTGTCGGGGATGTTCGAGCTGATCAGCGCGCTTGGCCTGTACAACGATCGGCTCGGCCTGGCGTTCTCGTACGTGCTGTTCACCCTGCCGTTCACGGTGTGGGTGCTGAGCGCCTTCATGCGTGAGATTCCGGCGGAGATCGAGCAGGCGGCGCTGGTCGACGGCGCCAGCCCCTGGGGCGTGGTGATTCGCATCCTGTTGCCGCTAGTGCGCCCCGGGCTGGTCACGGCGGGACTGCTGGCCTTCATCGCCGCCTGGAACGAGTTCCTGTTCGCGCTCACCTTCACGCTGACCAACCAGGCGCGCACCGTGCCAGTGGCCATCGCGCTCATAAGCGGCGCCAGCCAGTACGAGCTGCCCTGGGGGCAGATCATGGCCGCGTCGGTGATCGTCACCGTGCCCATCGTGGCCCTTGCGGTCGCCTTCCAGCGCCGCATCGTCGCCGGGCTTACCGCCGGCGCTATCAAAGGCTAGGTCGGACCGTGGCGGACGTCGTCCTCAGCCGCGCCGTGAAGCGCTACGGGCGCACCGTCGCCATCCGCGGCGTCGACATCGCGATGGCCGACCGACAGCTCACCGTGGTGGTGGGACCGTCGGGCTGCGGCAAGTCGACGCTGCTAAAGGTCATCGCCGGGCTCGATGACCTGGACGAAGGCGCGGTGTTGATCGGCGGCGCCCTTGTCAACCACTTGCCGCCGGCGCGGCGCGACGTCGCCATGGTGTTCCAGTCCTACGCGCTGTACCCGCACATGACGGTGTTCGACAACATGGCGTTTCCGCTGCGCATGGCGCGTCTCGACCGGGCGGCGATCGCGGCCAAGGTACGTGAGGCGGCGGCAATGCTGCGCCTCCACGGGTTGCTCGAACGCAAACCGGCGGAGTTGTCCGGCGGCCAGCAGCAGCGGGTGGCCATGGGCCGGGCCATGGTGCGCGATCCGGCGGTGTACCTGTTCGACGAACCGCTCAGCAACCTCGATGCCCAGCTCCGGGTCGAGATGCGCGAGGAGATCGTGCGCCTCAAGCGCGAGCTCGATGCCACCATGATCTTCGTCACCCACGACCAGGTCGAGGCGATGACCCTGGCCGACCGGATCGTGGTCCTGAACCTGGGCGCGGTCGAACAGACCGGGACGCCGCTCGAGCTCTACCACCGGCCCGCCAACCGCTTCGTCGCCGGGTTCATCGGCGCCCCGCGGATGAACTTCCTGCCCGCCCGGGTTACGCACGCGGACGCGCGGCAGGTTCGGGTGGCGCTCACCGGCGGCGCCACGCTTTCCCTTCCCGTGGAGCGCGGTGAGGCCGGCGACGAGGTCACCCTGGGCATCCGACCGGAACACCTGATCATCGGTGGCGAACAGGCGGCGGAGACGGCGCGCCTGGCGGCCGAAGTCCTGCGGGTGGAGAGCCTGGGCGCCCAAACCAATCTGGGCCTGGCGACGGCGGTGGGGCCGCTCACCGCGGTCACGCCCGGCGAAATCTCCGTGGCCGTGGGCGAGAGATTGACGATCGACCTTGCGCCGGTGCACTGTCACCTGTTCGACCGGCAAGGGCGTGCGCTCGAGCGCCTCGAACGGTTGCCGGATCAGGCGCTGCCCCAAGCGAGCCAACTCAACGCAGAGGCCGCGGAGAGCGCAGAGGCGCGCCGAGGAAAAAAAGACAAGGGAGATTAAGGGGATGGAAGGGGATATGGAGATGGGTTCGTAGCGCGCCTTGGGCGCGCAATAGACTTGGCATCCCCTTATCCCCACTCAACTCCTTATCCCCTTTACCTGGCTAGGCCCGCCTCTGCGTTCTCCGCGTTGAATTTCTGCCTTCGCCCCCGCTCAGCGCACCGGGGTGAGCACCGGCTGGCCAGCGAAGTGCCGGCGCAGGTTCTCCACCACCAGGTCGCACATGGCGCGCCGGGTCTCGACCGTGGCGCTGCCGAGATGCGGCAGCAGCACCACGTTGTCGAGGCCGATGAGCGCCTCCGGCACCCTGGGCTCGTCCTCGAACACGTCGAGGCCGGCGCCGCCCAGACGGCCGTCCTCGAGCGCCCGCACCAGCGCCGGCTCGTCCACCACCGAGCCGCGGGCGACGTTGATCAGAATACCGTCGGGGCCCAGCGCCTCGAGGACGGCGGCATCGACGATGTGATGGGTCGCCTCGCCGCCCGGACAGGTGACGACCAGGATGTCCGCGTCCGCCGCCATCGCCCTCAGGTCGTCGTAGTACCGGTACGGTTGGTCGGGCTTATGCCGCGGCCCGTGATAGACCACTGTCATGCCGCAGGCCTCGGCGCGCCGGGCCGTCGCCTGGCCGATGCGCCCCAGCCCGACGATGCCCACGGTCCGGCCCGCCATCTTGGTGCCGAGCGGCAGGTTGCCCTTAAGCCAGCGGCCGGCCCGCACGAACCGGTCGCCTTCGGCCAGGCGCCGGGTGACGGCGAGCATGAGCGCCAACGCCAAATCGGCGACGTCGTCGGTCAGTACGTCCGGGGTGTTGGTGACGATGACGTCATGCGCGGCGGCGGCATCCAGGTCGATCGGATCGACGCCGACGCCGAAGCAGGAGATGATCTCCAACTTGGGCAACGCACCAATGAGGGCGGCGTCGGCGCCGTCCATGCCGCTGGTCGCGATGCCGCGCACGTCGTCGGCAACCTCGCCAAGGAATAGGTCCCGGTCCTCCGGCTGCCACAGCCGGTAGACGGTAAACTCGGCCTCCAGCGGCTCGACGATATGCTTCGGCAGCGGCGCGACCATCAGCACGCCGACGCGGCTCATGGCAGGCCGTCCGCGGCAAGCGAGCTGGATTTCGAAACGCGGGTCGCGACGGGGCGCCCCTCTTCCGCCCGCTGGATTGCCGCTTCCAGGCGCCCGACCACGTCGTCCAACTCGTCTGTGGTGATGATCGATGGCGGACACAGGCGCAGATAGTTCTTGACGCAGATCATGACCAGGCCTTCGTGTAGCGCGTGATAACGGATTTGCTCGGCGACCTCCGGGTCCGGTTCGCGGCTGTCCTTGTCCTTGACGATGTCGAGCACGCGATACAGCCCCTTCCCCCTGACGTCGCCGACGCATTGGTGGCGGTCCTTTAGGCCGCTGAGCTTCTCGGCCAAGAACTCCCCAGCCCGTTCGGCGTGGCCGACGAGGTCATCGCGCAGCACGATCTGCAACTGCTTCAAGGCAACCGCGCAGGCGAGCGGATCCTGGGGGTAGGTTCCTGACCAGGGAAGGCCCAACTGGCCGCTCGCCTTCTCGCCGATCTCGGCCGTGGTCACGGCGCCACAAACCGGAAATCCGGCCGTCATGCCCTTGCCGAAGGTCACGATGTCGGGGGCGACACCGTAGTGCTCGAAGCCCCACATCTTTCCGGTGCGGCCCGGCGCCAACTGAATTTCGTCGAAGATAAGCAGGGCCTGCCAACGGCTGGCGATATCCCGAATGCCCTCGATCCAGCGTTGCGACGGCACGATCATGCCGCCAGTGACAGCGATCGGCTCCAGCATCAGCGCGGCCACCCGCTGGGAGGTGGTGTATTCGATCATCTCCTCGGTCATGCGCAGGCTGATCTCGTCCCATTGCTCCGGGTCGTCGACCGGCGCCCGATAGTAGAACGCCGGGATGATGCAGTTCGCTCGCGCCGGAATGGTCAGCGGCCCCAACCCGCGCCGGCGCCCACCGCCGACCGAGGTCATCGCCTCGACCGCCAGCGAGCCGCCGTGCAGGCCACGGACCATCGAGCAGATGTCGAACTTGCCGGTGACCGCGAGGGCCATGCGCATGGCGATCTCGTTGCCCTCCGACCCGGTGACCGCGAAGTTGGTCATCTTGAGATCACCGGGCAGCGTGCTGGCGATCAGCTCGGCGAACTCGACCGCCCACGGGTTGGTGTACCAGGACGACTGGTGAACGAACCTGTCCGCCTGTGCCTTGATGGTCTCGGTCAGCTCCGGGTGGGCATGCCCCAGGATCAGGCACATCATCCCGGAGCTCATGTCGTAATATTCGTTTCCGTCGACGTCGAATATCTTGACTCCCTTACCGTGGCTGAACACCACCGGCGGGTCGTAACGCCAGCCGAGAACGTATTCGGCGTCGCGCGCCGCCAGATCACGGTGCGCGTTCGAAAACTGCAAATCCGATTCCACGGTCCACGCTCAGAGCTTGGGTAGCGTCAGATCACCTGTTGCCGGTGCAGCTCTGCGATCCGTGCCTTATCGTAGCCGAGCTCGCCGAGCACAGCGTCGGTGTCCGCGCCGAGTGCGGGCGCGGCGCGGGCCGGCGGCGGGTCGCCCGAGCACCGGATCGACGGCGCCAGCATGCGGAAGCTTGAGCCGTCCGCCCTGGTCACCGTCATGAGGCGCCCCCCGTCGGTCACCAACGGGTTGGCGAGCGCCTGCGCCAGGTCGTGGATCGGCGCCGCCGGCACCTTGCCGGCGAACCGCTCGAGCCACTCGGCGGTGGTGCGCGCCGATAGCGCCTCGTCCAGCATCTCGGTCAACAGCTCGCGCTGCGCCAACCGGTCCTTGAAGCGGCGGAAGCGCGCATCCTCGGCCCAGTCGGGGCGATCCAGCGCCTGGCACAACACGCCCCAGAACTTCTCCTTGTTGCACATGATGTAGATCCAGCCGTCGGCGGTCCGGTACAGCTGACAGGGGGTGAGCGACGGGTGCGCCGAGCGCGGCTCGCGGCCGGTTACCACCCCCTGGTTCAGGTGCCAGGTGGCCAGGTAGCACAGGTTGCCGAGCGCCATGTCGAACAGGCTCACGTCGATGTCTCGGCCCAGACCCGTGGCGCGCGCCTGGACGAGCGCCGAGACCAACGCCAGGCCGAGGCCGACCCCGGTCATCAGGTCGACGATGGACAGCCCGCACCGGGCCGGGGGCCCGCCGGGCTCGCCGGTCAGCGAGAAATAGCCGGCCTCGGCCTGCATCAGGTAGTCGAATCCGGGCCAGCCGGCCCTTGGGCCCGTGCGGCCATAGGCGGTGAGGTGGGCGCACACGATCCTCGAGTTGGCCCGGCGCAAGCGGTCGTAAGTGAGCCCGAGCTTGTCCGGCACGTCGCCCCGCAGGTTGCAGGCCAACGCGTCGGCCGTGGCCGCCAGGTCGTGCAATACCCCCTGCCCGGCGTCCCGCGTCAGGTCGATGGTGAGGCTTTTCTTGTTGCGGTTGAAGCTCTGGAAGAACTGGCTGTCGCCGTCGGCGAAGAAATACGGGCCGACGTCGCGCGCCATGTCGCCGCCGTCGTTGGGGTTCTCGATCTTGATCACTTCGGCGCCCAGGTCGGCCAGGAACATGGTGCCATACGGGCCGGCCCCGTACTGCTCCACCGCCAGAACCCGCACGCCGTCGAGCGGCAGCATAGCCTACACCGGGTTTCGCTTGATCAGTTGCCGGGCGATGATGATGCGCTGCAGTTCGTTGGTGCCCTCGCCGATGGCCAACAGCGGGGCATCGCGGTAGTAACGCTCGATGTTGAACTCGGGTGAATAGCCGTAGCCGCCATGCACGCGCATGGCCTCCATCGAGTTGGTGAGCGCCGCCTCGGTGGCGAACAACTTGGCCATCCCCGCCTCCATGTCCGCGCGCCGCCCGGTGTCGTAGGCGCGAGCCGCGGCGTCAGTGAGTAGCCGCGCCGCCTCGACCCGGGTCGCCATGTCGGCGAGCTTGATCTGGATCGCCTGATGCTCGCAAATCGGCTTACCGAAGGTGCGGCGCACCTGGGCATAGCGCACCGACTCGTCGAGCGCCGCCTGGGCGATGCCCACGCCACGCGCCGCGACGTTGATGCGGCCCAGCTCCAGGCCGGCCAGGATCTGCTGCAGGCCCTGGCCCTCCTCGCCGCCGATCAGGTTGTCGGCCGGCACCCGGCAGTCCTCGAAGATGAGCTCGGCGGTGTCGATGCCCTTGTAGCCGAGCTTCTCCAGCTTGCGGCCGGTAAGGCCGGGCCCCCTTTCCACCAACAGCAGGCTCATGCCCTTGTGCGGCGGCTCGGCCTTGGGATCGGTCTTGACCAGCACCGCCAGGCAATGGCTGTGGATACCATTGGTGATCCACATCTTGGTGCCGTTGATCCGGTAGTGGTCGCCGTCGCGGCGCGCCGTGGTGCGCACCGCCTGCAGGTCGGTGCCGCAGTCCGGTTCGGTGAGCGCGATGCCGCCGCGCATATCGCCGCGGGCGAAGATCGGTAGGAACTTTTGCTTCTGCGCCTCGGTGCCGAAGCGCTCGACCGCCGCTGCCATGATCAGGTGCGAGTTGAAGATCCCGGCAACCGACATCCACACCGCCGACACCCGCTCCACGATCTTGGCATAGGTGCGCGCCGACAGCCCGAGGCCCCCGTATTGCGGCGAGATGATGGCGCCGAACAGCCCCAGCGTCGTCATCTTGTCCACAATCTCGGCCGGGTAAACGTCGTCATGCTCGAGCTCGTGGACGTAAGGCCGCACGTCCTTCTCCAGGAACCGGTCGACGCTGTCGAGAATCAGGTGCTCGTCGTCGGCGACCGGTTCCTCCGTCACCTGTAGTTCGTCCACGCTCATGGCTCGATCATCCTCAGCATTACACGTCGTCGACCGCGTGGCCCCGCTTGGGGACCAGGACATTGCGTTCGCAGGTCAAGACCACGGTGCCGTCCTGCTTCTTGCCGATGGTCGACACGGTGACGATGCCCTGGGTCGGCCGCGACTTCGACTCGCGCTTGGCCAGGACCTCGGACTCCGCATACAGCGTGTCCCCGGCGAACACCGGGGCGGTGAGCCGAATTTTGTTCCAGCCCAGATTGCCGATGGCCTTTTGGCTCACGTCGCTGACACTCATGCCCATGACGACGGCCAGCGTCAGTGTCGAGTTGACCAGCGGTTGCTTGAACTCGCTCTTGGCCGCATAGACCTCGTCAAAGTGCAAAGGGTGGGTGTTCATGGTCAACAGTGTGAACCAGGTGTTATCGGTCTGGGTGATGGTGCGACCGGGCCGGTGCTCGTACACGTCACCGACCTCGAAGTCCTCGTAATAGCGGCCGAACGACTCGCGGAAACGCCGCTCAGCCACCTCCACGTGCTCGACCACCATCCCCTAGTCCTCGCCAGCGGCGGCGATCCGCGGCGCTGCCTCGGCGGGTCGAGTGAGGTGAAGCACGGCGTCGGCATTCGGCGCGGTCTCGAGGACGAGAATGGCCTCGGCGAGCGCGTCGGCCTGGGCCCGCGACAGGTAAGGCCGGACCAGGGAGTCGAACTTGCGGCGCAGCTCGGCCTGGGTCATGAAGTTGTCGGGCTCGCCCTTGGGCACCGCGACGAAGCGGTGCAGCTCGGACCCGTCGGCCAGCCGGATACGCGCCGAGCCGCTCATGTTCTCCGGGAACTCGGCCTCGGCCTCGGGGTCCACCACCACGCTGGTGCGTCGGCACAGGTCCAGCGTCTCAGGGTCGGCGAGGTGGCGCCGGTAGTCGTCCCAGCCCATGCCGCCTTCACGCAGCGCCACGGCGGCGACGAACGGCATCGAGAATTGGCCGTCGACGACGCTCTGCGGGTTCCGCTTCTGCGCCGCTGGCTGGCCGATGATGTCATAGCCCTTGCGCGGCAGGCCGATCTGCATCGACGCCACCCGGTCGGGCGCAATGGCGTGCGCGTCGCCAAGCCCGATCACCGCGTCGATGGCGGCGTGGGCGTAGCGGCAACAGGGGTACGGCTTGACCGCGGTGCGTAGGGTCTGGTGGTCCCGGCCCAGGCCGTCCAGCACGCGCTCCGGCACCGGGTTGGGGGCATAGCTCATAAGGAAGCCATGTCGGCCGTCGATGGCTCGACCGGCGCCGACATAACCGTGGCGCGCGAACGAGGCCGCGATCAGGCCCTTCATCGCCGCCGCCCCGACCTGGAAACGCTTGGTCCAGGCGCCGTTCTCCAGGAACTGCATGGAGCCCGCGGCTTGGCTCAATGCGATGCCGAAGGCGTTGGCGATGCCGTCGGCCTCGAGGCCGAAGACGCGGCCGGCGGCCGCCGCGGCGGCGAAGGCGCCGGCGGTGGCCGAGGGATGGAAGCCGCGGTTGTAATGGTCGATCGGCACCAGCGCCATACCGAGGCGGCAGATGACCTCATGGCCGGCGACCATGCCGGCGATCAACTGGCGGCCGTCGGCGCCGCTCATCTCTGCGGCCGCCAGCGCCGCGGGTACCATCGGCGCGCTGGGGTGCAGCGACGATTCGGCGTGGGTGTCGTCGAAGTCGAGCGAGTGGGCGAGCGCGCCGTTGATGAGCGCCGCCGCGGCCGGGGCGTAGCCCACCGGGTCGCCGATCACGGCGGCCCCACCCCGGCCCAGGGATTCCGCCGCCGCCATCATGGCCGGCGTCGAATCGGCATCGTAGCGGGCGCGCAGCGCGATGCCCACCATGTCGAGCAGCAACACCTTAGCCCGCTCGCGCACCGCATCCGGCAGGTCGTCGTAGGACAAGCCTGCCACATAGGCCGACAGCTCGCGGGTGATCTGGGTCATGACGCTGCCTCCCTACCGAGGACCGCCCCAGGTTACCGAAGCCAGCTCCCGGACGCGTCAACCTGTTGCGCGCGCACGTTACACCCGCGGGCCCAGGCGATCAACGCGCCGGGCCGGCGTTTGGACAGCGAGCGAATTTGATTTGCCGCTTCCGGCGTTCTAGCATTTCGCGATGAGCGCTAATGAACGCATCAAGGATGTGAACTTCACCGACGATGCGCTGAGCGTCGACCTCATGGACGGCCGCACGATTACCGTGGTACCCACGTCTCGCCAATGCAACGCCGGACCAACTCACCCGCTGGGAAATCGCCGGCGCCGGTTACGGCATCCATTGGCCCGAGGTTGACGAAGACCTCGGCAGCGAAGGCTTGCTCCGCGGCCCCCCGGCGCCCACAGCCTCAAGCAGCTAAAGGCTAATTGCGCTGGTTCCGCCCCTTCATGGCACTCGCGGCCTGCATGGCGCCTATTCTGCGCGCGTTCGGATAGGCGACCGGTTTGCCGCGGCAGACGGATTGCGCTGATGAAGGCCACGCGCTACTTCGAAGAACAGGTTCTGAGGAAGCGGCCCTATATCCGCCGCGAGTGGTGCGCTTTGGTGCTCGCCAACCCGGTGCGTCGTGAAGTCCAGCCCGATGGCCGCGTGCGTTTTTGGGGGTTCATCCCGGAGTTGGGCGGAACGGCATTGCGTGTGGTAACCTTGGAGGACGGGGAAACGGTTCACAACGCTTTTCCCGACCGCGATTTTCCGGAGGATCAGCCATGAAGCTCCACTATTACCCGGAGACGGACAGCCTCTATATCGAACTCCAACCCGGCCCGGGCGTGGAGGCGCGGGAGATATCCTCCGGCCTGGTTGCGGATCTCGACGCAACCGGGCGCATCGTCGGCCTTGATATTGATCATGCCTCTAAGCACTTGGACCTTTCCAGCCTGGAAACGATCGATCTTCCACTGGCCCATACCAAGATCGCGTAAAGCGGTAGGCGATTAAGTCGATAAGCATTAATGAACGGAATGTCCTAGTTTAAGGTAGATACCCAACATGTGGGTGATTATCAGTCGCACAAATCCACACACAAAATCCGCCACATTGACTGGTCAGCGCGCCCGTCGTAGCCTTTCTCCCGCTGATAGCGGGGGGCGGCTATGGCCAAGGACGACGCCAAAGAGGATGACAAAAAGAAACCTCTACCAGATGACTGGTATAATCGCACCGTTGATATATTAAATGAGAAACTTAGAGGCGGTGGCGTTTGTTCTCGATGCAGAGGAAAGGTTATATTAGCACAGGATACAGTCAGCCCAATTCGTTGGGATGGAGGCGTTCATTTAGGCGGTACAACCTATCCGCAAGCGATGCTTGTTTGTAAGGCGTGTGGTCATACGGAATATTACAACCTAATTGCACTCGGCATTGTGCAGCCGTCGTCGGGGGATGACGGCGATGAGTGAGGAAGAACGAGTTGTGATTGAGTTTGATGAGGCAGCGCGTCGGCTGGGGGTGTCAGAACGTAGGCCACCTATAGCGGCTGACTCAACTGCCCCATCGCTCCAATTCGGCGGTGAAAACGATGGTGGTGACATGGACGTATCAGATTATGTTGACGCCAAGATAGAAACTGTGCGGGTGGCCAATGACGCACGTTTCGATGAGGTGATTAGCCGTTTAGATCATGTACCCACGACGGCCTCTATGTTGGCTACTGCGGCGGGTGCTATCGTGACCATTGCGGGGATACTTCTGGCGTTGCTCGCTTTTGGTGGCGATCGCTTTGACGCTGGCGTTCAACTAACCTCAGTCTCAGTTGAACAAGCGCTAGAGGCGCAACGACTCGCCAAAGAGAATACCGAACGATTGGAGGGGCTAGACGATAAGCTAGATACAGTCCTTAGAATGCTTGGAGAAAGAGTGAAAGAATGATTATCTTTCTATCCCACCGTCTACTCATTTTTGCTGCTTTGATTCGCTGGTGCTAATCAGGCATTTCAGGTAAATCGTCCATGAAGGCAAAACTCCCCTGTCTTATTTGCTCACCATAAGCTCGTTGGAATAGGCGCTCGAAAATCTGTTTGTTGGGGGATGCACGAAGTAGGGCCATCACACCGGAAAGCTGCGCCTTGAAATGCTCTACGCCTACCTGTTCTTTCAGATGCTGATGATGCTTTCGTTTTCGTTGCCAAGTCTTCTTATTCGCTGGATTCAGCCTGTCCAATTCTGGAAGTACGGGAGCCGGCAATGCTTCATATAGGTATTTGCGAGTTAGTTTGCCAGCGTATCGAGGACCGCGCTGGCTGGAATTGTCCCAGCCGTACACGCGATAAAGTTCCTTCGTAAATTCGCGTGGGATCGTTTTTACCCAAGGACGATGTTCGGGAAGAACATATGCTTCCAGCAAACGCTGAAGATCGTCGTGGGCACGTTGTGCTTGATACCCCGTAGCCTCATCGACTAGTGCAA
>JBHICX010000019.1:0-14810 GCA_046759805.1 Kiloniellales bacterium
GAGGATTGGCAGCTCTTCCGGGTGTCCGGGTAACGGGCCGAGCCCAAGCTGTCTCGATTGCAGTCTCCGGTACTTTTCGCCCTGCCGCCGGGCGGGCGCTGTCACGGTTTCTACGCGTGTCATATCGGATGCCGGTGATCGATTCCGCTGCTGCGTTCACCGATGGCGGCGCCACGCCGACACGCCGGTAGGGGCCGGTTTGAAACCGGCCCCTACATCGGTGACACCCGACGCCGATGGGTCGGAAGCAATCAACGGGATTTCGTATCAGATATCGGCGTAGTCGCCGTGGCGGCCCTTGCCGGCGGCGAACCGGCCGGCGCCGGCCACGCCCTCGTTCCTCAGACAGCCCATGCCGGTTTTGAACTCCTGGCGCATGGCCTCCCGGATCGAAAGCCCGTATTGCCGGTGCACCGAGTTGCGGTCGGCGCGCACGCATTCGGGCGGGAAGCGGGCGATCTCCCGGGCCATCGCCTCGGCCGCCTGGCGCGCCTGCCCCTTGGACACCACCTTCTCGCACATGCCGATGGCCAGCGCTTCGGCGGCCGGCACCTTGCGCCCGGTGAGGATGATCTCCAGCGCCCGGCCCTGACCGATGAGCCGCGGCAGCCGCACCGTGCCGCCGTCGATCAAGGGAACGCCCCAGCGCCGGCAGTAGACGCCGAAATAGGCGTCTTCTTCCATGACCCGGATGTCGCACCACAGCGCCAGCTCCATGCCCCCGGCCACCGCCGGCCCGGCGACGGCGGCGATGGTCGGCTTCGTCAGCTCGAGCCGCGAGGGCCCGAGCGGCCCCGGCGGCAACGGCGCTTGCGCGTCGTCGGGGAAGTGCAGCCGGTTGAGCCAGGTATCGCCCTTGTCCGCGGCGAGCGCCTTCAGATCACCGCCGGCTGAGAACGCCCCGTGATCCCCGAAGAACACGGCCACCGCGGCCTCGTGGTCGTCCTCGAATTCGAGGAACGCCCGCACCAGCGCGGCGCCGGTCGCGGGATCGACAGCGTTCCGCACTTCAGGCCGGCTCAGAATCACCGTAGTGACCGGTCCGTCCTTCTCGACCTTGACTTGATCGCTCATCTCGGTCGGTCCTCCTTGACGGCGGTTTTGGCGAGATCGACGGCCATGACAACCTCCCCTGTTTGTCGGTCGCGATGGCCGCCCTATAGACCCTCGCCCTCGGGCGGTTTGTCAACGCCTGGACACTAAAGCGTTATCCGTTCAGGCGGCTCCAGCCCGCTCCCCCTCCCGGCCACCCACGGGATCGTACGCTTGGGGTGGCCGGGAGGGGGAGCGGGCTGGAGCGATTCCACGTCAGTGGATACGGCTTTAGGAGCGGGCGTGAAAGATTCAGGATCGCCGATGCTGGCAGGTACGGCAAACCTGGCCCAGCCCCCCTTCAACCAATGCCGCAGACTCAATCCATGGTGCCGGGCAGCCACAAGGCGATGACGGGGAAGGCCACCAGAATCCCGATGAGAGCGATCTGGGCGATGCAGAAGGGCAACACGCCGGCGTAGATGGTACTGAGCTCGATGTCCGGGACGATGCCCTTGATGATGAACATGTTCATGCCGACGGGCGGGGTGATCAGGCCGAGCTCCACCACCATCACCACGATGATCCCGAACCAGATGGGATCGAAGCCGAGGCCGAGGACGATCGGGAAGAAGATGGGGATGGTGAGCAGGATCATGGCCAACGCATCGAGCGCGCAGCCGAGCACCAGGTAGATCGCCAGGATCACCACCATGACCGCCGTCGGCGGCAAGGCCAAACCGCCGACCCAGTCGGAGGCCAAGGCGGCGATGTTGCTGAGGACCAGGAAGTTGTTCAAAAGGATGGCGCCGATGAGGATGGCGAAGAGCATGGCCGTCGTCCGCACCGTATCGACCAGGCACGAGATGAGCCGCACCACGGTCATGCGTCGACGCAACAGCCCCAACCCGAACGCCCCCATGGCGCCGACGGCGGCCGCCTCGGTGGGGGTGAAGACGCCGAGATAGATGCCGCCGATCACCAGGACGAACAGCACCACCATGCCCCACACGTCCTTAACCGCGCGAAGCTTCGCCTGCAGAGGGGCCTTCGCCACCGGCGGCCCGAGCCCCGGTCTGAACCGGGTCAGCACCGAGATGGTGGCCATGAAGGCCAGCACCGTAAGGATGCCGGGCAGCACCCCGGCCAGGAACAGGTGGCCGATGTTCGATTCCGTGAGGATCCCGTAAAGCGCCAGGATGACGCTGGGCGGGATCAGGATCCCGATGGTGCCGCCGGCGGCGATGGCGCCGGTCGCCAGGCGGTCGTCGTAGGCGTAGCGGCGCATCTCCGGCATGGCGATCTGGCTCATGGTGGCGGCGGTGGCGAGGCTGGAGCCGCAGATGGCGGCGAAGGCGCCGCAGCCGCCGATGGTGGCGAGCGCCAGCCCGCCGCGGCGATGTCCGAGCCAGGCGTTGCAGGCCCGGTACAGCTCCTCGCTCAGGCCCGTGCCGCTGGCAAACGTCCCCATCAGGACGAACAGCGGGATGATGCTGAGGTCGTACGTCATCGCAGTCTCGAACGCGGTCCGCCCGAGGAGCGCCAGCATGGGCTCGAAACCGATGATGAAGGCGCCACCGCCAACGCCCGCGAGCGCCATGGCGAAGCCGATAGGAACCCCCGCCAGCAGCAGCACGAACATGGCGGCGATGGCGATGGCCCCTATGGAGACTGGTTCCAATGCTCGATGGTCCGGTGGCGGCCGGCTCCGGCGCCGCGGTTAGGTCCCGCGGTCGGAGCCGAGCCTCAGGACCGAGCGGAACGTGTGCAGGACCAGGGGGATCACCACCAGGACGCTCGCCGCCGCCATGACGTAGGCGACGGGATAGATCGGCAGCTCCCAGACCTGGGTGAGCAGGTTGTCGGACACCGTGTCCGCGGCGATCAGCCAGAGCTGCCAGCTCATGAGAGTGACGAGGAGCGTGCTGGCGACATTGGCGACGGCCTCGAGTCGGCGGCGCCAAGGGCCTGAGAGGCGCGAGGTGACCAGATCGACCGCGACGTGACCCCCGGCCCAGGTGGTGTAGGCGAGGCCGAGGAAGATGATCAGCCCCATGCACAGCTCGGTCATCTCGACGATGCCGACGATCGGACTGTTGAAGGCATAGCGTCCGACGACGTCGAGGAACGTCATCACCATCATCGCCGCCAGGACGAACGCCCCGGCGCGGGCGAGTCCATCGCTGACCCGCCCGACCAGGGCGTCCAGTCGATGCAGCGACGCACGAAGCAAGTTCACGCCTATTGGCCCATCGCGAACTTCTTCATGGTGGCGCGGAGGTCGGAGAGCAGCGCCTCGCCGTCCCAACCCTCATCCTTGGCCTTCTTGACCCAGTCGGAATCCATGAACTGGATCTTGTTGCGCCAGTTCTCGAGCTCGGCGGCACCCAACGCCTGCACCGTGTTTCCATTGGCCACGGCACCTTCACGGGCCTTTCGATCGGCCTCGTCCCAGCGCACGCCGATGAACTTGGCGCCGTTGATGCCGCCCATCTTGGTCAGCACCGCCTGGTGCTCCGCCGACAGGCTCTCGAACTTGTCCCGGTTCATGACCAGGGCAAACGGCGTCGCGTACAGGCCGCCCGGAATCTCGAGATGAAACGTGACCAGGTCGGTCAGGCGGAATCCGGCGATCGCTTCCCAGGGGAACATGGTGCCGTCGGTGGTGCCGCGCAGTAACGACTCGTGCGCCTTGGTCGCCGACATGGGGACCGGCACCGCTCCCAGTGCCTCCGACATGGCGACGCCGCCACCGCCGACCCTGAGCTTCAAACCCTTGAGGTCGGCCAGCGTTTTGACCTCGGTCTTGGTATGCAGGTGGCCGGGGCCGTGGATCCAGAACGTGATCAGCTTCACGTCCTCGAATTCCTTCTCGCCCACGTTGCGGGCGTACCAGTCCCATGCGGCTTGGCTGCCGACTTCGGCGCTTGGCGAAAGGAAGGGCAACTCGGTCGCCCTCAGGATATGGAAGCGGCCCGGCGTGTAGGCCAGCACCGGATAGGCCATGTCCGCGATGGCTTTCTTCACCAGGTCGTATTGTCCCGGCGGCTTGGCGATCGGCGCCTTGTCGATTTCGATGACCAGGCTCCCGCCCGAGGCCTTCTCCACTTCGTCGGCCCACGCCTGGAGGCTCTTCGGCAGGTGATGCACCGCCGGCAACCAGGTCGCCATGCGCAGTTTCACCGCCTCGGCACCGGCGGCACTGGGATGAAGCGCCACGCCCAAGGCGAATGTCAGGGCCAGCGCGCCACAGAGTCTCGCAATCATCGTGACCTCCCTGATTTTCGTTAACCCGTTCGAACTCGCTGTCTATCGGAAAACTTAGATCGATCCGTGCCGGAACGCCATGGCATTTACGAAGGCGCGTCGGCGCGCCTCGTGGACAGGCGGCGAAGGTGAGGAACGCCCCACCAGCTCGGCGCCGGTCTTCGGATCGACGGCGTTGCGCACCTCCGGGCGGTTCAGGATCACCGTGGTGACCGGCCCGTGCTTCTCGACTCTGACCTCATCGCTCATCTCGGCGCTTCCGCCTCCATGGCGGATTTCCGTTCCGATCGGTTTGGGCGACCGGGCCGGGTAAAGCATATCCGATAAGGAAGGCGATATGACAATCGTGCCTGGGGCTTCGCAGACAAGCGGATTTGCAGCTCTGCGGGCACCATTACGGCGCAAGGACACAGCGCCGAGGCGGCAGAGATGGAGGCCCGCGCCAAGCATGCCGGGCAGACCCGCTGAACCAATGTGATTGAATGTTGCCGACTCGCTGCGAAACTGACCTTACACTCGAAGCGATGTCGATCCGGGCGAACTACAAACAAGCCCCGGTTGTCCGGTCCTTGATCCAGATCAGTTTCGAAACCGCTTTCGCAAGGTAACGGTTGATGCAACAAAGCTGAGAGCCTCCCGGGGAATGGGCCAAGGCACCGGTGCCGGCGATCCGGTCACGGGCGGCGGGCCGATGAGTCGTGGCCGCCGGGGTGAGGATTGAGGAGCTCTTGTCGCTCCGTCGCCAAGAGACCGAAGAGGGGGTTATCGTGCCGCTGGGAGATATTCTGGTCATTACGGACGAACACAAGAAGGCCGCCCAAGAGATCACGGCTCTGGTGCTGGAGAGCTATTCGGGTCAGAAGATATCCATCGCCATCGGCGCCGAATCCGGGGCCGGCAAGTCCGAGATCAGCCACGTGGTCGCGAGCAGCTTGTTCAAATCTGACAAGCAGCTGAGGTCCTTTATCGTTCATACCGACGATTTTTTTGCGCTCCCCCACAAGGAGAGGAACGAGCTGCGGCGCAAATCCAATCTGGACAGCGTCGGGCCGGCCGAAATCGATTTCGATCAGCTGAACTGCGTCTTGAAAAGCTTCGAATCCGATGGGCAGATCCTCATTCCCATCATGGAGTTCATCACGTCATCCGCTTACAAGCTGCTCGTCGATTTCAAGGGCATTCAGGTCCTGATCTGCGAGGGCCTGTACGCGCCGATGCTCGACGTGAGGCTGAAGATGTTCATTGACAGGGATTATCACGACAACGAGGACTTCAACGCCCGGCGGGGCAAAGAGGTCCCGGACGAATTCAGACGGAAGGTGCTGGAGAAGGAACATCAGGCGGTAAGCGAGCTAAGGAAGCACGTCGATTACTTGATCACCAAGGATTACGCGTTGACCAAGCTGTGAGGGGGTTCGATGGGAGACTTTCATCAAACCGGCGTGATCTCCACGCTGCCCCGCTTTCATACCGCAAGTCTCGAGCGGTTGGAGAACGAGCTGGTGAGGTTCTCTCTGGCGTGGCCAATCACCTTGGCCCTGCCTTCGCTCATCAGCGAGCTCGATCAGCCGGCGTTGTGGCGCATCGTGGCGGAGTTGAAGGAGATCAAGTACCTGCACCAGGTCGTCGTCTCCCTGGACAAGGCCGATGAGGCCGGATTCCGCCGCGCCAAGGAATTCTTCGGCGTACTTCCTCAAGACGTCAAGATCATCTGGAACGATGGCGCCCGGGTTGGGCGGATCTATGACTTGCTCAATCAGCGTGGGTTGAAGATCGGAAACGGCGGCAAAGGCCGCGGCGTTTGGGCCGCCCTCGGGTACGCACTTGCCGAGGGTCGCAGTCATATGATTGCGCTTCACGACTGCGACATCGTCAATTACCAGCGCGGGCTCTTGGCACGGTTGTGCTACCCGGTCGCCAACCCCGACCTCAGCTACGAATTCTGCAAGGGTTATTACAGCCGGGTCGTCGACCGACTCTACGGGCGGGTCACGCGGCTGTTCGTCATGCCAATGATCCGCGCCATGCAAAATGTCTTCGGCTACACGTCCGTCCTGGTCTATCTGGACAGTTTCCGTTACCCGCTGGCGGGAGAATTTGCGCTGACCACCGAACTGGCGCGGGTCAACCGGATGCCGGGGGATTGGGGAATGGATTTCGGCCTATTGACCGAGGTCTTCCGCAACTGTTCGACACAGCGAATCTGCCAGGTCGACCTCATCGATTCTTACGAACACAAGCACCAGCCAATCTCCGAGGCCGATCCCGAGAAAGGCCTGTTCAAGATGTCCGTCCACATCGCCAGGGTGTTCTTTCGCACCATGGTTTCGGAAGGCGCGGTGTTCTCGGACGGAGTCTTCGAAACCTTGCGGACGTCGTACCTCGAGACGGCCCAAGACATGATCCGGAAATACCATGACATAGCCATGATCAATGATCTTGCGTTCGATCGACAGCGCGAGGATCTGGCGGTGAGGACCTTCGCCGAGGGGCTGCGTATTGGCGCCGGTTCTTACCTGGAGGATCCATTGGGGTATCCCGAGATGCCCAGTTTCAACCACGTGACCTCGGCCTTTCCCCGCTTCCCGGCGATGTTGAGGGAGGCCGTCGAATGCGACAATGACCGCAACAAGATGCACGGATATCGAGCCGCATGACCGGGGTTGAGTCCCGCCTGATCGTGTTTTCCGACCTCAATGGCACACCGTTGGACGGAGGAGCATGCGCCGCCGGCCCCGTGGGCCGGAACGCGACCACTGCAGACCTTGCTGACCGCACGTCTACGGGGCCGACACGGTAGGGAAGGACTTTCCCATGGACGACCTAGAAAAGATCAAGGCCGCGATGCGGGGAAAAAGGATCCACTTGCTCGGCCCGCCGGGCTGCGGCAAGGGCAACCGGGCGAAGGACTTGAAGGCGCTAGGGCTGGTTCACGTCGCCTCGGGAATTGCCTTGCGGGCGAAGGTTCGCGAGGACCCGGACTCCGAGTTGTCGAAGAAGGCGCGCGCGTGCATGCAATGCGGGGAACTGGTTCCCGACGAGATCGTTGTTCCCGTCGTCATGGAGCATTTGAACCGAGAGGAGTGCCGGGAGCGCGGCTTCGTGCTGGACGGATTTCCACGCACCAAGGCCCAAGCCGATCTCTTGTTCTCGAATATCGATCTCGATCTCGTCCTTCATCTCGACGTGCCCAGGAATTTTCTGGTCTACGGCGTCGTCGAGGGCAACCGCCGGGCATGTGTCGATTGTGCCGCCGGTTACAGCGATTTCGATCCACCGAGGGTCGAAGACGTGTGCGACCGCTGCGGCGGCGAAATCGTCAGACGAGCGGACGACAATGCCGAAACGATCAGCAAACGGCTCGACGGCTACGACGCGGAGACCCGCGCTTTCCTGCCGGACCTGGAGGCAAAAGGTATCGTTGAGGTGTTGCCGATTACCGTCGATGACGACGAGCAGATCGATGACCGCTGCCTGAAGAAGCTTCGCGGCGAAGTCTATTGGGCCGAAACCGACGACGGCGGCAAGGCCAGAATGCTGAACCTCGAGGGAATGAGAGAAAGACTCTATCGGTTTCTGGCGCAAAAGTTCTTGTAGGGGCTCTCGACCATGCGATGGAAGCCGCTTAAGGTCCTCATCGAAGGCCTGAAGATAGGGTATCTCTTCCGCGTCGTTCACGGCGCGTACTGCAACATGCGGCATCCCGAGTACAACCTGTTCCATGCGCTGGCGCTGAAGAGCGGGTTGCCCGGCAGCGATGTGTTCAGGTTCACCACGGATGGGCAGGAGGTCACCCTGTTCCCCATGGGCCAGCACCTCGATCAACACGGAAACGACGAGATCGTCGATCTCGGTTCGTTGCGGCTGGACTTCGAGAAGCCCGACGGCAAGATCGCCTGGATCACCAAGTTCCGCCTGTACGAGGGCCGGTATCTCTCCGAGTTCGTCGAAGAGGGCCCGGTGCGTGTTCACTACCTTCCCGCGGCTAAATGCCTTGCCATAGGCGGTGGCAGAAACCGGCTCTTGACCCTGATGCGGCTGGGATACAGAAACCTGGCCCAGCTCAAGAGGGCGGAGTGGGACCAGGCCAACGAGAGGTACGTGAACGGCGATATCGTCCTCAACACCCCCGGTAAGCCGGTTTGGGACGACATCCCGCCGGATACCTCGAAGCAGGGCTGGGTGGACAAGACCAAGAGATGGGAGGACGCTTGGCGGCAGGGGTTGAGGCTTACCCTCGGGGAGGTCTACAAGGCCGTCTTCGGGTAAGCATGAAGGCGGCTTCAAATCGACGGTGGATCATCGTGATCCTGATCGACGCCGTGCCGGTCTCGGCCCCATAGACCGTCACCCATGGGCGGTTTGTCAACGGTTGGACGCCAGGTCGCTGAGCGCCGCCCAGCCGACTGGGCGGCCGTCGAACTCCGACATCGCGTCGATCACGCAGTCCCAAAGGTATTCGGCCGCGGCGCTGTTGGCCAACAGGTGATAGGCGAGGACACCGCCCCGGTCGTCGCGCACGACGATGGCGCTCAATTCGGCGACCGTGGTCTGGGCGATGCGGCCTGGCGCGAACGCGTCGGGGCGCAGGTCGACGGCGCAGAGCTTGGCGAACATGGCCGCCGCCTGGTCGCCGGTAATGAGGAACCAGGCATGACTGTCCTGGCGCGGCACCAGGTAGCCCCGGGGCGGCCCGGGCGTCTCGGCGGCGTCGTGAGATCGGGCCAGGTCGCGCAATAGCGCTCCCGACCCCTCGAGGTCGCCCAGCAACAAGACCTCGCTCGGCGCCAGGCGGGCGATGAGCGAGCCGTCGGCCTGGCGGCGCGCTTGATTGCTCTCCTCGGGAACTGAAACACCCTGCCCGGCCAGCCATTCGGCGGTACCAGCGCCCTTGAAGCCGGCGCGGGGGAGCGGCGAGAGATCGGTGAGGCCGAGGCGGCGGGCGGCTTCTGCCTCGCCCGCCGGGTCGCCGAAGTCCGCCGCCACGGCGCCGTCGTCCAGCTCGGCGAAGCTGGCGCCGGCGGCCTCGAGCTTACGATAGACGAAGCTGCGGCGCGGCGAGTCGGCAACGGCCATCGCTACATCTCCTGGCGCTTATTCTCCGGGTCGTAGAAGTGGGGTGCTACCACCGTCGCCTCGACCATCGCGCCCGAGCTCAGCCGAATGTGAAGCGGGCGGCCGACCTCGGCCGCGTCCGGGGCGGTGTAGGCGAGGCCGATCACGTGTCCCAGGATCGGCGAGCGCGCCACCGAGGTCACGAAGCCCGCCATCGCCCCGCCGCGCAACACCAGGTTGGACTCGTCCGGCAGCGCCGCATCCGGGCCGTCGAGGGTGAAGCCCACCAGCCTGCGCTTGGCCGGCTGGCGGCGCCTGAGGTCGATCGAGCGCCGGCCGACGAAGAACGGCTTGTTCTTGGCGATCGCCCAGGTCATGCCGACCTCGTCCGGCGTGGTCATGGCGTCGGTGTCCTGGCCAACGATGATGTGACCCTTCTCGAGCCTGAGGATGCGCTGGGCCTCGACCCCGAAGGGGCGAAGGTCGTGGGCCTTTCCGGCGTCCATGACCCGGTCCCACAGGGCCTCGCCATTGGATGCCGGCACGTGCACCTCGAAGCCCAGCTCGCCGACGAAGCCAACCCGGAAGATGCGCGCCGGGATGCCGGCCACGCGGCCCTCGCGCACCCCCATGTAGGGGAAGGCTTGCGTCCCGAGGTCGACGTCCTCGACCAAGGGCGCCAGGACCTCGCGCGACTTCGGCCCGGCGACGTTGACCCCGGCGTAGGCGGCGGTCACGTCGGCCACGTCGACGTCGAGGCGCCACTGGGCGTTCCACCACAGCATAGTGCGGTAGACGCGCTCCACGCCGCCGGTGGTGGCGGTGACGTAGAAATGGTCCTCGGCCAGGCGGCAGGCCACGCCGTCGTCGATGATGGTGCCGGCGTCGTTGGTCATCAGCACGTAGCGGCCGCGGTCCACGGGCTGCTTCAGGTAGGCGAAGGTATAGATCCGATTGAGAAACTCGGCCGCGTCGGGCCCGCGCACCTCCAGCCCGCCCAGGGTGGAGACGTCGATCATGCCGACGTTCCGCCGCACCGCCAGCGCCTCTTCCGCCATCGACCGGGCGCGGACCTCTTGCGGGCCATAGAAGGCCGGCCGCCACCACAGGCCGGCGGTCATCATCTGGGCCCCGGCCTCGAGGTGGCGGTGGTGCATGGCGGTGTGGTACTCCGGCTCGAAGGCGCGGCCGGCCAGCACCCCCAGCTTCTCGCTGGCGACCGGCGGGCGCGCCGTGGTGACCCCGGTCTCGGCGAGGCTGCGCGCGTTCCCGCGCGCCACCAGGCGGGCGGTGTTGAGGGCCGAATGGCGGCCCTGGCTCGGGCCCATGCCGGCGGTGGAAAACCGCTTGACCAGCTCCGACTCCTGATACCCCTCTGCCAGCGCGTTGACGATGTCGGCAACCTGCAGGTCCTCGTCGAAGTCGACGAAGTCCTTGCCTTTCGGGTGCGCGAAGATCGGCCAGGGATGGTTGACCGCGGCGGCGCTAGGTCGCGCCGGCGCTGGCGGCTCCGGGCCGGGCTTGAGGCCCAGCGCCCGGGCGGCGCGCCAGCCGGCCCGTGTCCCCGCCGCCAGCGCCGCGTCCAGCTCGACGGCGCCGTCGAGGGCGCCGGCCAGATGCAGATGCGCTGGCAGCCCGGTGGTCGACCAGCCGGCGGCCCCGTCCTCCCAGGCCAGCCGCGCGCCCGCCTGTAGGGCCAGTTGGGTGGCCGGGGCATGGCCCGCCGACATGCATAGGAGGTCGCAGTCGATGCGCTCGCCGCCGCCGGCGTCGATGCGGGCGACCCTAACGCCCATGACGTGGCGGCCGTGTCGGTCCGCCAGAGCCTCCGCCACCCAGGCGCCGGAGACCACCCGGATGCCGCCTGCCTGCGCGAAGCCGGAGCTTCGCTTCGGCGAAGGCAGGTGGCCGGCCACCGCCGCGGCAAGCTCCGAGGGCACCGGGTCTTGGCGCATGTCGATGACAGCGGCGACCGCGACCCCGGCCTCGGCCAGGTCCAGGGCGACGCCGTAGCCGTCGGCGTTGCCGGTCAGCACCACGGCACGGCGGCCGGGACGCACGCCGTAGAGCCGGATCAGCTTCTGGGCGGCCGAGCCCAGCATGATGCCCGGCAGGTCGTTGTTGCGGAACACGGCGGGCTGATCGATCACGCCCGTGGCCAGGATCACCTCGCGCGCGCGCAGCTTGATCATCCGGTTGCCCTGGATCACCGGCAGCCAGTTGTCCGCGAACCAGCCGTTCGCGAGCGCGCCCGTCATGACCTCGATGTTCGGCTGCGCCTCGATCTGCGCCGTCAACACGTTGCGTCGCGAGGCCGCCAGGCACCCGCCGGCGTCGAAACGGGCGTAGTTGAGGGCGCCGCCCAGGATCGGGTTCTCCTCCACCAAGAGCACCCCGGCGCCGGCGCCGGCCGCGGCCAGCGCCGCCGCCATGCCGGCCAGCCCGGCGCCGACCACGACCACGTCATGGAAGCCGTGGGTCTGGTCGAAGTGGCCGTGCGGGGTGTTGGTATCCACCCTGCCCAGCCCGGCCCGGCGGCGGATGATGGGCTCCCAGAACCGCTCCCAGACGCCCTCGGGGCGGAAGAAGGCGCGGTAGTAGAAGCCGACCGGCAGGAATCGGCCGAGGGCGGCGATGCGGGCGTCGCGGTCGCGGTCCAGGCTGCCGCGGTAGTTCTGGGCCGTGACTTCGAGGCCGTCGCGGATCGGCTGGCGGTCGGCGGGAACGTTGGGCTCGCCGGCGAGCTGGACCAGGGTGTTGGCGTCGTGGACGGCCAGACCGAGGATGCCGCGCGGGCGGTGGTACTTGAACGACCGGGACAAGACCCAGCGGTCGTTGGCGGCCAAGGCGCTGGCCACCGTATCGCCGGCGAACCCCCGATAGGCCTGGCCCTCGAAAGTGAAAGAGACCGGCCGGTCGCGGTCGATCATGAGGCCCGCCGGCGCCGGCAGCCGGTTGACACCGGCGCTCATCGGCGCTCGCCCGGGTCGTCGGCGGCGAACTCCCGGCGCTGATTGAACACCTGGTCCGCGGGGTAGGTGCGCAGGATCTGGTCGCTGACGGTGTCGCGTTCGGCGATGAACCAGTAGCTGGTGGGTACGTGGAACCACCATTCGCGCACCACCCCGGCGGTGTTGTTGGAGCACCAGACGAAATCCGCCCAGTCGTCGTCCGAGGCGGCTTCGGGATCGGGCATCTCCGTCACCTCGCCGAAGCAGATGAACTCGGAGATGTTGCGCGGGCCGTTCAACGGGCAGGGCATGATCTTCATGGGCGGTTCGGCTCCGCTCCTAATGGCTCGCCGCGGTGGCGCCCATCTCGTTGACCAGATCGAAGCTGTTGAAGCGCTCCAGGCGGAACGGCCGCAGGATCTCCGGCACCTTCCCGTTGGCGACGGTCTCGGCCATGCGCTTGCCGGCGACCGGCGTGGCCTTGAAGCCCCAGGTGCCCCAGCCGGCGTCGAGCCAGAAGTTGCGGATCGGGGTTGCGCCCATGATGGGGCTGTAGTCCGGGGTCATGTCGGTGATCCCCGCCCATTGCCGCAACAGCCGCACATGGCTGAGGAACGGGAACAGCTCCAGCGTGTGATGGGCCAGGCTCTCCTTCATATCCAGGGTGGCACGGGTCGAATACAGCTCGTAGGGGTCGCAGCCGCCGCCGATCACCACCTCGCCGCGCGCGCTCTGCGAGACGTAGGTGTGGAGCGCGGTGGAGGAGACCAGCGGGTCGAGGAACGGCTTCAAGGGCTCGGTGACCATGGCCTGCAGCGGATAGCTGCGGATCGGCAGCTTGAGCCCCGCCATCGCCGCCACCACCGACGACATGCCGGCCACCGCCTGCACCACCTGGCCGGCACCGATGCTGCCGCGATTGGTCTCCACCGCGGTGACGCGGCCGCCCTTCACCTCGAGCCCGGTGACCTCGGTGCGCTGGTGCAGCTCGACCCCCATCTCGGCGGTGCGCGCCGCGTAGCCCCAGGCCACCGCGTCGTGGCGGCAGAGGCCGCCGTCCCGGTGCCACAGCCCGGCCAGGATGGGATAGCGCGCGGGCTCGTCCATGTTGAGGCAGGGCACGATGTCGCGGATCTGCCGGCGGTCGACCATTTCGATGCGGGTGCCGACGAGCTTGCCGACCTCGGCCCTGAGCCGGAAGCTGCGGATCGCCGCGTCCGAATGCGCCAGCGTGAGCTGGCCGCGCTGGCTGTACATGAGGTTCATGTCCAGCTCGTTCGACAGGCCTTTGAACAGATCCAGCGACTCCTTGTAGAAGCGCACCGATTCCGGGGTGATGTAGTTGGAGCGGATGACCGTGGTGTTGCGGCCGGTGTTGCCGCCGCCGAGATACCCCTTCTCCAGCACGCAGACCCGCCTCAAGCCCCAGTCCCGGGCCAGATAGTAGGCGGTGGCCAGCCCGTGGCCGCCGCCGCCGATGATGGCCACGTCGTAGGACGGCTTGAGCTCCGGTGTCGCGGGAAGGTCCGGGCGCGCCGGATAGCGGCGGCCGAGCCCGTACCTGATCAACGCGAATGGCATCGCGGGAGTCCGGGGGAGAACGACCTGTAGGCGGCCAGTTTGCGGTGATCTTATCGCTTGGACGAACGGACGTCCCTATTCAGGGCCGCAATGCCGGTCAGCTCGATGGGGGGGCGGTCGGGGAATTCCGCAACCAGGTGCAACCTCCCTCCCATTGCTTCAACATAGCTACTGAGTGTGGAGATCAATAGATCGGTGCGCTTCTCGATGCGAGATACGTTCTCCTGTTTGATCCCGAGCTCTTCGGCGACACGAACCTGAGTCCGTTTGAGAGCCTTGCGAAGGTCCTGTAGCGACATCTCTTCGGCGATGAGCTCCGCCGCGCGAGTCTCGACCTTCTTGCGGCGTGCCTTGGGCAGCGTATCCATTCGTTCCTTCAGTGTCGTCATTTCGACTTCCTATCCTTCGTAAGTCCTGCCAGGTGAGCATCAAAGCGCTTCGCCGCGTTAAACCGAAGCTCCTTCATATTGGCGTGGCGCGATCCGTTCAGCGTGTCCACCCGTGGACGCCCAAGCGTCGGGCCAAATTGCTCAATGAGCCGTGCGTGGGCAAGCAGCTCGTCCTGGACCATGGCAGGCAACCCATCGACCTCAGCATCGAAGGCCTTATCAAAGCGAACTACCCAGCTCATAGCATCAGTATGCCACGGATGGCATATGCTATCAAGCGCATATGCATTGCTGCAAGTGCGGCGATTCGGGTGGCATGCCGTTGAGTTTCAAGGAGTATCGGTAGATCAGACCTTGCCACAAACTTGCCGCAAGCCGAAACGCACCGACTCCGGGGTGATGGTGTTGGAGCGGATAACTGTGATTTTGCGGCCGGTTTTGCCGCCGCCGATGATGGCCACGTCGTAGGCGGGTTTGAGTTCCGGTGTCGCGGGAAGGTCCGGGCGCGCCGGATAGCGGCGGCCGAGCCCGTACC
>JBHICX010000020.1:0-14598 GCA_046759805.1 Kiloniellales bacterium
CACAGCCCGCTCGAGTCGATCATGGCGATCCGATCCTGGGAGTTCTTGACCGGCTTGGCCTTGCCGCGGCCGGTCTGATCTTCCATGTCCTCGTCGAACACGTCGTGCTTCAAGTGACAGGCGCCGCGGTTGCTGGTGGCATAGCCCAGCCCCATGCCCTGCATGGCCCGTGAATCGTAGCCGGCGAACTCCTGCCCCTTCACCGACATCGAAAGCTCCGGTCGGCCGTACTTCTCGCACATGAGCCGGGAGCCCAGCCCCAACACCTGGCCGAAGCCTTCGTATTTGCCGGTCTTCTCGGCCATCACGGTGAGCGCCTCGGGGTTGCCGAAGGTGAGCGCCACCCCGTCGGTGTCGTTCTCGGTGATGACGCCCAGGTCGAACAGCTCCATTGCCGCCGCCAAGGTGACGCCAAACGAGATCGGGTCCATGCCGTGCTCGTTCATCAGGAAGCCGGCGAAGGTGAGGGCATCGAGGTCGTCGACGCCGACCGCCGGGCCAAAGGCGAAGGCGGTTTCGTACTCGAGCCCGCCCGAGGCATGCCGGTATTCGGGCCGGTTGACGATGGTGAAGTGGTCCTTGTCGATATGCGCGATGCGGCCGCAGGCGATGGTGCAGCCGAAGCAGGCCTTGTTGGTGACCAGGTTGCGATGGCCATTGGGCCTGGTGGCCCGCATGGCCCTGGCGTTGATCTTGTCCACGCCCTCGAACTCAAGCTCGCGGAAGTTGCGGGTCGGCAGGCCACCGAACTGCTGCATCATGTCGATCATGGAGTTGGTGCCGAGCTTGGTCAGCGCCTGGCGACCGCGGTCCTTTTCAAGCGCCTCCTTGGTCTCCCGCACCACCGCCATGAACCGCTTCGGGTCGTCCACCCGCACCCCCGTCGTGCCGTGCACGGCGATCGCCTTGAGGTTCTTCGAGCCCATGACCGCGCCGACGCCGGAGCGCCCGGCGGCCCGGTGCAGGTCGTTGACGATGCAGGCATAGCGCACGCCGCGCTCGCCGGCGACGCCGATCGAGGCGACCTTGAGCAACGGGTTCTGGTGCCGCGCCTTGATCCACTCCTCGGTGTGCCAGACGGTGGTACCCCAGATCTCGTCGGCCGGCCGGAACTCGACCTCGTCGTCGAGGATATGGAGATACACCGGCTCGGGCGAGCGGCCGTGAATGATCACCAAGTCATAGCCGGCGAACTTGAGCTCGGGCCCGAACTTGCCGCCCGAGTTCGAGCAGGCGATGGCGCCGGTCAACGGGCCCTTGGTGATCACCGAATAGCGCCCGCCGGTAGACGCCATGGTGCCGGTGAGCGGTCCGGTGGCGAAGATCAACACGTTTCCGGGGCCCATCGGGTCTGCCGCAGGCTCCATGGTCTCCCACAGATACTTGGTGGCCAGCCCGCGCTGGCCGAGATACTGGAAGGCCCAGTCCATATTCAAGGGCTCGACCGACGCCTTGTCTTGGGTTAGATCGACCCGGAGTATCTTCCTCTGCCATGCCATCGAGGTGGTTCCCGTTTGGCGCCCACGTTCAGGCGGACGGCTGATTGTCGGTCCGTAGCGCCCACTGGCGCATGCGCTCATACCCGGTCCAGTCGGCGTCGACATAGGTGATGGCGGCGGTCGGGCAGGCCGCGGCGCATTGCGGATCGCCTCCGCACAGGTCGCACTTGATGACCTTGCCGGTGTCCTGGTTGTAGTTGATGGTGCCGAACGGGCAGGCGATGGTGCACACCTTGCAGCCGACACACACCGCCTCGTCCACTTCCATGGCCCCGGTCTCAGCGTTCTTGCTGATCGCCTCCACCGGGCAGGCGTGCATGCACCAGGCCTCGGCGCATTGGGTGCAAGTGTAGGGGATGGCGCGCGCGCCATGCTCGAACTCGAACACCTTGATGCGCGACTTGGCGGGGTTGAATACGCCCTCATGCTCGAACGAGCAGGCGAGCTCGCATTGCATGCAGCTGGTGCACTTGTGCGGATCGATCAGCAACGATTTCTGCATCACATCCCCTGTTCCGCCTGGCCACCGGCGTCATGCCCTAGCCGGTCCGGCCCGGCGGCGGATCTCCGCATTGTACTTGAAGCGATCCGCCCTGAACACATGTGGACGGCCGGGGTTTATCGCAACCCTGGAACCGCTGGCGTGGCGTCAGCGTTCGCCGCTCTGGGGCCCGCGGAAGCCGGTGGCGATGACGTAGAGTTCGCGCGATTCCTTGCGGCTCGCCGGGGGCTTGGCGTGGCGCACCAGGGCGAAGTCACGCTTCAGCGAGTCCAGGAGCGCGCGCTCGGCCCCGCCCCGCAGCACCTTGGCCAAGAAGGCGCCACCCGGGGCCAGGAGCCGGCGGGCGATGGCGTACGCCGCCTCGGCGAGCGCCGCCACCCGCAGGTGGTCGGTCGGACCATGGCCGGTGGCGGGAGCCGACATGTCGCTCATCACCAGGTCGGCCGGCCCGTCGAGCGTCGCCCTGATGGCGGCGACCGCGTCGGCGCCGGAGGCGTCGATCCGCAGCAGCACGGCGCCGGGAACCGGGTCCATCGCGGCCGCGTCGACGCTCACCACCCGGCCGCCCTTGACGCGCTCGACCGCGACCTGGGTCCAGCCTCCGGGCGCGGCGCCAAGGTCGACCACCCGGGCGCCTGGCCGCAGCAGGTGGAAACGGTCGTCCAGCTGGATCAGCTTGAAGGCGGCGCGCGAGCGGTAGCCGAGACGCTGCGCCGAATCGACGAAAGGATCCTTGAGCTGGCGACGCAGCCAGCGGCCGGACGACGGGCTGCGTCCCTTCGCGAACTTAAGCGTGACAGCGGCCCGACGGCGGGCGCCGGCGATCCCCTGGTCCGTGCCGCGACGCTTGCGGCCCATGGCGCCGCCCGGGCCGGTTCAGCCGAGCACGGCCGGAGCGGCGCCGGTGATTTCGGCGCGCTCGGCATACGCCTCCCGCTCGGCTTCCTCAATCATCTCCAGCAGCATTCCCTCGCGCAGGCCCCGGTCGGCGACGCGCAACCTGCCGACTGGCCACTGCCGACACATCGCCACCAGGATGGCGCAGCCGGCCAACACCAGATCGGCGCGGTCGCGGCCGATGCAAGGTTGCGCCATGCGTCCGGGATGGCCCGCCAAGGCGAGGTCGCGGCCGACCCGCTCGGCATCGGCGAAATCGAGGAAGGTGCCGTCCACCGCCGAGCGATCGTAGCGCGGCAGCCGAAGATGCACCGCCGCCACCGTGGTCACCGTGCCCGAGGTGCCCAACATCTGCACCCGCCCGGCGGCGACCTGGCCGGCGATACCGTGGGTGGCCTCGAAGGTCCGGAGTGCTGCGCCCACCTCATCGACCATGGCCGTATATTGGCCGGCGTCCACGTCGCGGCCGCCGAAATGCTCGCTCAGGGTGACCACGCCGACCGGCAGCGAGGTCCAGCCGATGTCGGTCGGCCGGCCGCGAGGCGGGAGGGCCAGCCACATCAGCTGGGTGCTGCCGCCACCGATATCGAACACCAACGCGTAGGGCAGCGAGCGGTCGAGCAGCGGCGCACAACCGTCGAACGCCAGACGTGCCTCCTCCCGGGTCGAGATGATCTCGAACTCAAGGCCGGTTTGGCCGGCGACCCGGTCCATGAACGCCTGGCAGTTGCTGGCCCGCCGGCAGGCTTCGGTCGCCACGGCGCGCCAGCGGGTCACCCCACGCCGGCGCATCTTGCCGGCGCACACCTTGAGCGCCTCCAGGGTGCGGTCCATGGCCGCATCGGACAGCGCGCCGTTCCGTCCGAGCCCTTCGCCGAGGCGGACGATGCGGGAAAATGCGTCGATCACCCGAAAGCCGTCGCCAGTCGGCCGCGCCACCAGGAGCCGGCAATTGTTGGTGCCCAGGTCGAGGGCGGCGTAGGTATGCGCCCACTTGCCGACCGGCGGTCGCGGTCGATACCTGTCGTTGGGCCCGCGCCGCCGTCTACGAACGAACGTGGCCACCGCCTCCTCCCCGTCTTGCACGGGAGTCCCCTCGTGGAGCCATCATCCCGGCCCACCGCCGTCGACCGGGCCAGCATCCTGCCGGCGGTAGGATTCGTGGCGCCTGAGAAGAACCTCCCTTTCGTCTGCCCGAACGGCGAGCCGGCCAGTCTATATCCAGACGCCGCCTGGGCGCCACACCCCGATCGACGAGACGCCGGCCAAAGCCGCTACACTGTGGCCCCCGGTTGTGCTAAGACCCCTTGCCGCTGGGGGATAGTTTAACGGTAGAACACTCGGCTCTGGACCGAGCAGTCCTGGTTCGAATCCAGGTCCCCCAGCCAGCGACGGCCCGGTCTCAGACCTCCCGCGCCAGCAGGTCATCGTCGAACGGGAACCTTGACAGCAACTCGGTGCCGGTCTCGGTTATCAGCACCTGCTGCTCAAGCTTCACGCCTTCCCGGCCACCGACCTCACCGATATAGCTTTCCACGCAGACCGTCATCCCGGGGACGAAGACGCCGTCGTAGCCGGCACGTTCCATGTCCTCCCGGTAGGCGCAGTGCGGGTATTCGTCCTTGAGCCCCACGCCGTGGACGAGGCAGGAGTAACGGTTCGGCAGGCAGCTGTCGGGCATCCGCCAGGCATTTTCCGCCAACTCGCGGAAAGTGAGCCCAGGCCTTAAGAGGTCCATGTTGTGATGGATCTGCTCCCAGGCCAGTTGGTGAAGGCGGCGTTGCTCCGGGCTTGGCCGGCCGGGCCCGCAGAAGAACGTGCGCGAGAAATCGGCGCAGTAGCCAAACGGGCCGATCATGTCGGTGTCGAAACCGACCAGCTCGCCGCCGCGGATGACGCGGTCGCTGCATTCTTGGAACCAGGGGTTGGTGCGCGGACCGGAGCTCAAGAGTCGGGTCTCGATCCACTCGCCGCCCCTGGCAATGTTGACCTGGTGCAAGTGTGACCAGAGCTCGTTCTCGGTGATCCCCGGCACAAGCGCCTCGCGCATCCGCTCTGCGCCGGCGTCGGCCACCGAAATGGAGGCGATCATGGAGGCCAGCTCGTCGGCGGACTTGATGAGCCGCGCCATCTCCAGCACCTCTTGGCCGTCGCGGACCTCGATGCCGTGCCCGGCCAACGCGGCGGCACCGGCGGGGTTGCAATTGTCGAGGGCGAGGCGGCGATTGCCGCCGCCATGGGTCGTGACCAGATCGGCGATCTCGGCCGCCCACAATGCCGCTTGCTCGGTGACCCGCGGACCGGCCTCGAAGAAGTACCAGGCACGGCCCGGACGCATCTCGTCGATCGTCTCCAGCCCTTGGGACAGGTGCCCGCAATTGTGAAAATCGAACAGCACCACCGGCCCCTCGGTAGCGACGAAGCAGTAGCGAACCTGGTTGTGCAGGGTCCACACCGCCATGTTACGGCTGTCGGTGGCGTAACGGATATTGATCGGGTCGTAGAGGACGCAGCCCGCGTATTCCCTTGCCCGGAGCTGTTCGCGAACCCGCCCGAGGCGATAGGCGCGCAGGCGGCGTAAATCGACGCTGGCGGGCTCCGGTGTCTCGGCCGTCAGAGGCCGAGAGGAATGAGGCAGGCTGCCGAGGGATCGGGCCGCCGGCATGATCTGCGATCTCCCATTGACGTCGCCCAGATTGGCCTTGCCTGGCGATTGGCCGGTCAGACGACGCGCGTGTGGCTGATCGGGCCGCCCTCCCCCGACATCACGTGCACAAGGTACATCGGGGCGCCATTGACGCGCGCCTCGTCGACGCCCTTGCGCAGGTCGACCGCAATGCTGGGCATGGTGACGGCCAGCGTGCCGGCCCACGGTGTCTCGCTCGGATAATGGACGTGGCCGCACAAGAGCCGCTTGACCTGTGGATGGCGGCCGACCACCGCGGCCAGGGCCTCGGCATCTTGGGGACGGCGGTACCCGCCCACATAGTGGTCGGCGATGTCGAACGGCGGGTGATGGATGAGCAGAACCGTCGGTCGGTCCGGTGCTTGGCCCAGGACACGGTCGAGCCAGGCCAGCCGCGCGTCGCAGAACACGCCTTTGGTCACTCCGGCGGCGATCGAATCGAGCGCCACCAGACGGATGGCAAGGTCCTCCACCGTGTAATGCAGGAAGTCGCCGTTTCTGGGCAGATAGGCGTGGTCGGCGAAGGCGGCGCTAAGCGCGCCCCGGTCGTCGCGGTTGCCGGGTATGAGGTAGAGCGGCGCCTCCAACGGCGCCAGGATCTCGCGCACATGCGCGTACTCCTCGGGCCGGCCGTGCTGCACGATGTCGCCGGTGTGCACCACCGCGTCGGGGCGCTCGCGGTTGATGTCGGCGATGCATCGCCGCAGGCTCTCGGCCCGGCGCCGCCCGACCGCCTGATCCGAGGACCGTGCCAGGATGTGGGTGTCGCTGATCTGGGCGATGATCATGCGCTGGATCTCCGGACCGGCGCTCGGATGGTAGGCCGCGGCCGCCCCCCTGTCGAGCGATCCGCGCCACGGGTGGGGCACGGGATGCGCTATGGGAACGGCAGACCCATAGCGATCCTTTTGGGCTCGGGTATTAGGGACGTGTACTCGCAAAGGTCGGCTTGGTTGGGCTTTGACCAGCGCCGCCGAGGCCCGCTAGTAACAGGGGCCCGGCACCGAATATCCAAGCGTTCGCTTGCAGCCAATCAATGTGCTCGTACGCCTCGTGCAAGAACCAATCGGCGACGTGGGCAACGACGCCGAAGGCGAGCCACACACCCAGATAGCCCACGACCACCAGTGTCATCAGTTGCGCGTGGTCGGCACGGCGCGCTGTGAGGCGACGAAATATCTCGAGGAGCGGCAGGCTGGTCGGCAGCATCATCGCCACCGTCATCAGTGTCCAGCCGGCAATATAGAGGACCGCCGTCGTCAGAACACCGCCGACGCCATCGAGACCGATATTGGCTAACTCCCCGTGGTTGAGATAGCGGCCATAGGGCGACACCTCCCACGCCCACAACGTGAGCCAGGCAAGGGCAATCAACAGGCCCGTGATGGGCACAAACATACTGCGGTGGACGATAACCTTCATGACGATCTAAGCGCTTGCCGGCGGTCTGGTAATGCTGGTAATGCGCGTTTGCGCGATCGCCGGTCCCCCCTTATTCCAGCCAGAATCCAACCGCCGAGCCACGGCTCCAGATGCCGTGCTGTCCCCACTAGCCTTCGAAGACGAAGCTGCACTCCACCGCGTTGTGGCCGGCGAGGTCGACATCGATGCCCACCGAGGGTTGCTTCGCGCGGTAGCGCGGCGCGCGGCCGAGCAAGGCCGGGGCGCCCGGTGCGCCGGAGAAGATGGTGTTGGTCAGCGTGGCGACGGAGCCATCCGCGGCCACATAGGGCTCCATCTCGGCAGAGGCGGTGTCGCCGATCTTGAGGCTGCCCTTGCCGGACTGCGCGCTGAAGCTGATTGGCACGCGCTCGACTCCGACCACCTCGCCGATCAGTTGGGCGACGTCGGCGATCGGCCCGCCGAGCTTGCCGGTGAAGACGTTCAGGAGCGCGGCTTGTTGGTCGTCAGAGGCACCGTCGTCTACGTAGACGGCAGCGCGCCAGTTGCCCTCGAGCGGCTTGCCGGGGATGTGGGCAATCGCGGCAACGGTGCGGCCGGCAACATCGACGCCCTCGACCGTCCCCTTGTCGATGTGCCAGGCGACGGTCACGTCGCAGTACCCGCCGTCCGGCGTCTCACCGATAAAGCACGGGCAGATAGTGCTGCAGGTGCACACTTCGAGCATGCGTCCTTCGAGCTGGTAAGTCATATCCGTCTCCTACCATCGTTATGTCAGCGCTCGTAGTACCGGGATAGGGCAGTGTAGAGGCAGACCCGCTCTTCGCCGCTTGCTCGGCGCGCCGCGTGGGCCGCTCGCTCACTCTCCGCGATCTGAAGAATAATCTAAGCGACACTCCCCGAAACGATCTAGGAAATTTTTTGGTGTGCGCGCAGCTGTCCCGGCTCCGTCAGCAGGTTGGAACGTGGCAAAGGCTGCTGCTCGCCGCCGGGCCCATCGACGATGAGACCCTGGCCCAATGGTTCAAGGCAAACACGCGGCGAAAATGGCGGCAGTGACAGCCTCCAATTCCAAAGAAGGGCGCCTCGGGGCGTGTCCTCGCAAAAGTCGGCTTTGGCTGGGCTTTGACCAGCGTCGCCAAGGTTTGGCCTACGTGCCATTCGCGAGCTCGCCGTAGAGCTCGGGGCGGCGGTCCCCGAGATAGGGATTGGCGGCGCGGACATCGGCGAACGCGCCCGGATCGACCTCGGTCACGAGCAGCTCCTCGCCGGACGCGGCGCGGGCGAGGTCGCGGCCATCTGGCGCGGTAATGCGACTCTGGCCGCAGAACCGCACTCCATGTTCATTGCCGCAACGATTTGCGTAGGCGACGAATACCTGGTTCTCCCGCGCCCGCGCCGGGATGAGTTGCGCTGCGCCGTCCTCGTCGGCGGGCTTCAATGCCGTCGGCACCGCAACCAGCCGGACGCCCCCGAGCGCAAGCAGGCGGGCCGGTTCGGGAAACTCGATGTCGTAACAGATGAGGATACCCAGCGCGAGGCCTCCGATGTCGGCGGTGGCGAACGACTCGCCTGGCCGGAAGAGGCGTTTCTCTTCCGACCCGTAAAGATGCGTCTTGCGGTAGTTCGCGGCGAGCCGGCCCGATGCATCGACGAGCATCGCGGCGTTGTAGACGGCATCGCCCTCACGCTCAGGGTAGCCCAAGAGCACCGCGATACGGTGTGTGCGCGCGAAACACGCCGTGCGCTCGAAGGCCTCGCCGGTGACGGGCTGGGCCAGCTGCCACGTCGAGTCACCGATGTTGTAGCCGGTGAGATACATCTCCGGACAGATCACCAACCGCGCGCCCTGCCGTGCCGCGCGCGCCGCCGTGTGCTCCAGCGCGTCAAGATTGGCGGCCGCATCG
Source organism: Kiloniellales bacterium (assembly GCA_046759805.1). Classification (GTDB taxonomy): domain Bacteria; phylum Pseudomonadota; class Alphaproteobacteria; order JBHICX01; family JBHICX01; genus JBHICX01. Next base: position 8,893 of record JBHICX010000020.1, read on the forward strand.
CCCGGCGTGCCCTCGGTCTGGTAGACTGCAATCTTCATTGCGTCCCCCGCGGCTCTCGTTACGCCTCAAACGGACGAGTGCCCGCCCCCGCACCCTCGATGGCCAAGGGTCAGAGGTTCCCATAGAGGCTCCCGTTCCGACCCGGGGCATACGGGAAAACCGCGTACCATTTTCCATGGAGTTGTGGAACAATGGAAAAAATCTTCATGACAAGCAAGGGGAGGCACGAATGAACAGGATCACCATCCGTCCAAGCCGGCGCACTTTTCTCGGCGGCGTCGCAGCGCTCGGCGCCAGCGCCGCCGTGGGGCCGTTCATCCGCACCGCACGCGCTGCGCGAAGTATCAAGGCCGGAACCTACGGTGGATATTTCCAGGATTCGTTCGACAAGCACATCTATCCTGACTTCGTAAAGGCGACCGGGATCGAGGTCGACTCGATCTCCGAGCCGACCGGCGAAGCCTGGGTGGTGCAGCTCGAGACCGCGGCCAAAGCGGGCATCGCTCCCGCCGACGTGTCGATGGTGGCGCAGGTCGGCATGTTGCGTGGCCAGGGCACGCGGCTTTGGGCCGAGCTCGACCTGAACAAGATCCCCAACCACAAGAACCTGGAGCCGCACTTCATCCACCGCTATCCCGACGGCGCGGCGGATGGCATCGGCGCGGTGGCGTGGTACATCACGCTCGTCACCAACACCGAGACCTACCCGAAGGCGCCGACGTCGTGGGCCGAGCTGTGGAACCCGCGGAACAAGGATTCGGCCGGTCTGTTGGCGCTGGCGAGCAACTCATTCCTGCTCGAGATCACGGCCACGACGTTCTTCGGCGGCAAGGACATCCTCAAAACGAAGGAAGGCATCGCAAAGGTGCTCGACAAGCTCAAGGAGGCGAAACCGAACGTCAAGCTGTGGTACCGCGACGAGGGCCAGTTCCAGCAGGCGTTGCAGTCTGGCGAGATCCCGATGGGCCAGTACTACCACGACGTCACCGGCCTCGCCGCCGCCGACGGCTTCCCGGTCCGCTCCACCTTCCCGAAGGAGGGCGGCGTTCTCGACTTCGGCTCATGGGCCGTCTCGCGCGCCTCGAAGAAGATGGAGGAGACGCACATCTTCATCGACTACATGTGCCAGCCGGAGATCCAGGCGCAGCTCTCGCGGAAGGTGGGCACGGCGCCGACAGTGCCGCGCAAACTCACCGACCTGACCGACGCGGAGTTCGCCGCGGTATCGAGCGACGTTCCGCCCATCATCCCCGAGTACTGGATTTACTTGAAGTGGGGCGACTGGGTCTCCGAGAAGTGGACCGAGATGATCACTACGAGCTGAGGCGTTCCGCCTCGACCGCAGCGGGGAGGCCGAGCGCCTCCCCGCCCCGCCCGGCCGCATGAGTCCTGAGCCCGATCCGGTCCGCTGATGAGCGGCCTCGTCCTACAGGGGATCACCAAGAAGTTCGGCTCCGTCACCGCGGTCCGCGGCATCGACCTGAGCTTGCCCGACGGCAAGCTCGCGTCGTTCCTCGGCCCTTCGGGCTGCGGCAAGACGACTCTGTTACGCGTGATTGCGGGGCTCGAAACGCCGAACGCGGGCCGGGTGCTGCTCGACGGCGAGGACATCACCGATAAGCCGACGCACAAGCGCAACATCGGCATGGTGTTCCAGTCGCTCGCCCTGTTCCCCCATCTCAGCGTCGGCGAAAACATCGCCTACGGCCAGCGCATCCGCGGCGCCGACAGCCGGACGCAACGGAGCAAGATCGACGAGCTCCTCGAGCTAGTGCAGCTTCCAGGGGTTGCCAACCGCCACATCTCGCAGCTCTCGGGCGGCCAGCGGCAACGCGTGGCGATGGCGCGGGCGCTCGCTCTCAAGCCCAAGATTTTTCTGCTCGACGAGCCCCTGTCGGCGCTCGATGCCAAGCTGCGCGAGGCGATGCAGCTCGAGCTCCGGCTCCTGCAGCAGCGCCTCGGAATCACCACCATCGTCGTCACCCACGACCAGCGCGAGGCGATGACGATGTCGGACCTCGTCGTGGTCATGGGCGGCGCGTCGGTACAGCAGGTGGGCCCGCCGCTCGAAATCTACCGCAGCCCGGCCAACGCGTTCGTCGCCGACTTCATCGGCACCAGTAACCTGCTCGAAGGTGTCGTGAGCGGCCCCAATGAGGCAACCATCGGCGGCGACCGCTTCGCCGTGGCTGGGCTGCCCGACGGCCTACGTCAGGGCAACGAGATCACCATCTCGGTCCGACCCGAGGATGTCCACATTGTCCCCGGGACCGAGCCCGGCCCCAACCGCCTGCACGGCACGGTGTCGTTCATACGGGACGTGGGCGCGAGCGTCGAAACCTACCTCGACTGTAGCGGCATCACCGTGGTCAGCATCGCCGCACCGAAGGACCGCCCGGATGTTCATCAGGGTGACGCGGCAACGGCCGAGATACCCGGCCAGGCGTGCGTCGTGGTGCGACGGTGAGCGGAGAAACGCCGAAGACCCTGCGCCAGTACACGGCGCTGCTCTACCCGGCGCTGATGATGGGTACGTTCATCGTCGTCCCCTTCGGCATCATTGTGGCGGTAAGCTTCTTCCACCGCGTCGAGGGCGCGTTCTACGAGCCGGGATTCGAGCTCACGAGCTATCGCCGTTTCCTCACGCCGCTGTTCGTCGAGCACATGCTCGTCTCGCTCTACGTCGCGGCCTTGGCAGCCGTGGTCACCGTGGTCGTCGGCTTCCCCTTCACCTACATCTTCACCCGCCTCGCGCGCCGCACCCAGATCGTCTTCCTGGTGTTCCTGTTGAGCGTGCTGTCGCTTTCCGAGGTGATTGTCGGCTTCAGTTGGTCCGTGCTGTTGTCGCGCACCGCGGGCGTCTCAAACCTGTTAGTCTGGTTCGGGCTGATGGACAAGCCCGTCGCCTGGACGCCCGGCTTGGTCGCCGTGATGTTCGGCCTGTGCTACCTCGTCTTCCCCTACACCGTGCTGGTGCTGTATCCGCCCGTGAGCCGGCTCGACCGTGAGATCACCGAGGCCGCCCGCACCCTCGGCGCCTCGCCCGTACGCGCCTTCTTCTCCGTGGTGGTACCGCTGCTGCGCCCGGCGATCGTCGCGGCGCTGATCCTGGCCTTCGTCTTCACCCTGGGCGCGTATCTCATCCCTCAGGTGCTGGGGCGTCCGCAGCACTGGACCCTGTCGGTGCTGATCACCGACCAAGCGATCTACCACGCCAACGCCCCCTTCGCCGCCGCGATGGCGATCTTCCTGATGGTGGTGAGCCTTGCGCTGGTGGTGCTTGCCCTCATGCTCGGCAGGCGACGGAGGCGCCCGGCGTGAACCGCTTTTTCCGCGACGCTTTCCTCGCCGTCGTGCTGCTTTTCCTCAGCGCGCCGCTCCTCGTCGTCGCCGGCGTATCGGTGAACGAGAAGAAGCTCCTGTTCTTCCCGCCGAAGGGATTTTCGCTCGACTGGTACGGCGAGATGGTGACGCAGGCACAGTGGGTCACGCCGATTCAAAACAGCCTGGTCATCGCCACGCTGGCCGGCGTGATCGCCGTGTCGATCGCCCTGCCTCTCGCTTACTTCCTTTGGCGCTATCGGGTGTTCTACGCCAGGGTCCTCTACGCCCTTGGGCTGGTTCCCTTCGCGCTGCCGCCCGTGATCACGGCGCTCGCCTTCCTCATATTCTGGGCGTCGCTCGGTTATGCCGGCCGCATCGAGAACGACATCGTCTCCCACGGCGTGTTCCTGATGACGCTGCCGTTGGTGACCATTTCGCTGGGCCTTGAATCGATCGACACGGCGATGGTCGAGGCCGCCGAGACGATGGGCGCTGACGAGCGCACCGTGTTCCGCACCGTGATCCTGCCCTTGATCACGCCATACATCGTCTCGGGCTATGCCTTCGCCTTCGTCCTCAGCCTCAACGAATACATCATCGCCTACATGGTGGCGGGCTTCACCGTCGAGACCCTGCCGATCAAGATTTTCAACAGCCTGCGCTACGGCTACACGCCGATCATGGCCGCGGTCTCGGTGCTGTTCATGGCTCTGGCGGCGATGGTGTTCGGGCTCATCGCGCGGTTCGGCGACCTGCCGAAGCTGCTCGGGGCGTGGGCACCCAAAGAGGAATAATATCATCGGCCATTATGGCCGACTCCTGGCCTCCCGCTCCTCCACCCGGCCACCCATAGCATACCTGCCTGCGCGAAGCCGGGGCTTCGCTTCGGCGAAGGCAGGCGATCTCGTGGCCCGCCCCGGCGGACGGGCCGGGGGTGGCCGGGTAGGGGCGTGGGCCGGTTCAGCCTGAATGGATGATGCGCGAGCGTTATTCCGCGGCGCCGGCGCGCTTGAGAAGGTCGATCAAGCCCGGTTGGTTTCGCTCGACGGCGAGGTCGAGGGCACTCATTCCTTCGGCGTCGCGGGCGTTCACGTCGGCCCCATGGCCGAGCAACAGCTCGACGATGTCGGCTTTGCCGCGGGCCACCGCCCAGACGAGCGCCGGGCCCCCGTCTGCGTCCTTCGTGTCCGGGTCCGCCCCCTTGGCAAGAAAGGCGTGGACGATGGCCACGTGGCCTTTCTTGATGCTTTCAATGAGATTCTGCTCGACCGAGAGCTTGCCGGCGCCCCAGCCGCCGACCGGCACGTAATTGAGCTCGCCGTTGCTGACCTGTTTCGCGATCGGGTGATAGGCCTGGGCCCGGGTGTCCACAACATGCGCGCCCTCGCCATAGTCCAGCGCCACCGCCCGGGCCGCGTTCGCATCCTCGTAGCCGACGATCATCCTGCCGTCCGGGGAGCGAACGTAGAACCTCATGCCGGTGCCGGTCATGGCCGCTCACCCCGGCGTTACTTCAGGCTGTCGTAATAGGCCTGAAGCACTTCCAGCACCTCGGGGCGGCTAAATTCGGCGGGAATCGGCTCGTGGTTGGCGAACATCGCCCGGAGCTGGGTGCCGGAGATAGTGAGCCGCTGCGCCTCCCCATGCGGGCAGGTGCGATCGGTGGCGGCGGCGCCGCAAAGATGACAGTAGAACGTGACGCCCACCTTCAACGGCTCGATCATCAGGCTGTCCGGGGCCAGGGTGTCGAAGATCTCGTGGGCGTCGAACGGCCCATAGTAGTCGCCGACGCCGGCGTGATCGCGGCCGACCACCAGGTGCGAGCAGCCGAAGTTCTGCCGAATGAGCGCGTGCAGCAGGGCCTCGCGCGGTCCGGCATAGCGCATCTCGATGGGGTAGCCGGCCTGAATCACCGTGCCCGGCACGAAGTAGTTCTCGACCAGGGCATCGATCGCCTTGACCCGGACCTCGGCCGGAATGTCGCCGGGCTTGAGCTTGCCCAGCACCTGGTGGATCAAGAGGCCGTCGCAGATCTCGACCGCGACCTTGGCCAGGTACTCGTGGCTGCGGTGCATCGGGTTGCGGGTCTGGAAGGCCGCCACCTTCGACCAGCCTCGTTCGGCGAACCGGGCGCGGGTCTCGGCCGGGCGCAGGAACAGATCCTTGAACGCCTGCGCGTATTCCCCCTCCCCCAGCGCCCGCACCGGCCCCGCCAGGTTGACCTCGCCCTGGGCCATCACCTTGGCGACCCCGGGATGCGCCGGATCCGTGGTTCGGAACACCTGCGAGCACTCCAGATCCTTGTCGATCACGTACTTCTCCACGGCCTCGAGCACCGCCATGATCCGTCCCGAGTCCGAGTCGACCAGCGCCACCTCCTCT
>JBHICX010000021.1:0-14362 GCA_046759805.1 Kiloniellales bacterium
GGGTGGCCGGGCGGGGGCGTGGGCCGGTTCAGCCTGAACGGATAATGCGCTAGCCGCCGCTGTTCGACCCGCGCTGTTTGCCGGCGCCGGCCCGTCCGCCGGGGGCTTCGGGCCGCACGCGGGCGAGGCCGCGCTCGAGCACGCCGGCCAAGCGTCGCGAGAAGGCGGCCGGGTCGGGGGGCGTCTCGCCCTCGACGATGCGGGCCTGATCGAGCAGTAGCCAGGCCACGTCGGCGATCTCGTCGGCCGCGCCGTCGGTGCCGACTCGCTCCGCCAGCCGGCGCATCAGCGGATGGCGCGGATTGATCTCGAGAATCCGTTTGGCCGCTCCCTCGACGCGCCGGTGCTGGCGCAACAGCCGTTCGATATGCATGTCCAGGTCGCCCTCGTCGGCGACCAGGCAGACCGGGCTGTCGGTCAGGCGCTCGCTCACCCTCACGTCCTTGACCTCATCCTTGAGGGTCATCTTGAACAGGGCCAGGACCTTGTCGACGTTGCCGTCGGGCGCCGCCTCGGCCTGGTCCTCGGCATCGCCCTTGTCCGCCGGTTCCGGTTTGATCGCGTCCAGATCGGCGGTCCCCCGGGTCACCGACTTGAAGGGCTTGTCCTTGTACGCGCCCAGCGCCGGCACCCAGAACTCGTCGACCGGGTCGGTCAGCAGCAGCACCTCGACCCCGCGCGCCCTGTACCCCTCGATCTGCGGGCTTGAGCGCAGCGGCGCGACGGCGTCGCCGGTGATGTAGTAGATGGCGTCCTGCCCCTGTTTCATATTCTCGACGTAGCGATCCAGGGTGGTCCAGCCGTCGCCGGCGCTCGAGCGGAACCGCGCCAGCTCGATGATCTGGTCCTTCTCGGCGGCGTCCTCGTACAGGCCCTCCTTCATGACCGCGCCGAACTTGTCCCAGAACTCCGCATAGCCGTCCGGGTCCTTGTTGGCCTGCTTCGCCATCTCGCTCAAAAGCCGCTTGGTGATGCGGGCGCGGATCCGCGCCAGCATCGGATTGTGTTGCAGCGTCTCGCGGCTGATGTTGAGCGGCAGGTCCTCGGAATCGACGATGCCGCGCACGAAGCGCAGCCATGCCGGCACCAGCTCGGCGCAGTCCTCGGTGATGAACACGCGCTGGACATAGAGCTTCACCCGATGCTTGCGGGTCGGATCGAACAGATCGAACGGCGGCATCGACGGCACGAAAATGAGCGCGGTGAAGCTCAACGTACCTTCCGCCTTGACGTGGACCGTCAGCCACGGATCGTCGAACGTGTGTCCGACGTGGTGGTAGAACTCGCGGTACTGGTCTTGGCTGATGTCCTTCTTCGGCCGGGTCCACAGCGCCGACGCGGTGTTGAGTTTCTCCTCCTTGCCGTCGGCGTCCAGGAGCACGATCGGGATCGGGATGTGGTCCGAGTAGGTCTTGACGATCTGCCGGATTCGCGCCGGCTCGAGGAATTCCTTCTGGTCCTTGCTGAGATGCACGACCACGGTGGTGCCGACCCGCTCGTGCTCCGCCGGGGCGATGGTGAACTCCCCCTTGCCGTCGGACCGCCACCGCCAGGCACCGTCCTCGCCGGCCCGACGGGTCAAAACCTCGACCCGGTCGGCGACCATGAAGGCGGCGTAGAAACCGACGCCGAACTCCCCGATCAGCTTGAGGTCGGCTTCCCGGTCTCCGGTCAGTTGCTCGACGAAGGCGGCGGTTCCGGAGCGCGCGATGGTGCCCAGATCGTCGATCAGCTCCTGGCGGTTCATGCCGATGCCGTTGTCGGTGACCGAAAGGGTCCGCGCCTTGCCGTTGATGGCGATGGTGACGCGATAACCATCGGCCGCGGAGGCGAGCTCCGGCCGAGTGAGCGCGGCGTAGCGCAGCCGGTCGCAGGCGTCCGAGGCGTTCGAGATCAGCTCGCGCAAGAAGATCTCCCGCTCGCTATACAGCGAGTTGGCGACGATCTCGAGAAGGCGGCCGACTTCCGCCTGGAAGCCGAGCTTTTCTTCGGACATGGGTCTTACCCCTTTCAACCCTTTCCTTGGCTCGTGGCTCATCGATTCTGACCTGCCATATGTGCAGGGTCGCGGCCCGCTGCAAGGCCGCACGCGGCGGCCTCGCGGCAGCGCCTCGGAGCAATTAAACGGTGCTTGCGCGGCCGCGTCGTGCCAACCTTGGGCCATGACCGTCGGCGATGACCAGGACAGGGCCGCGGAGCGGGCGGCGGAACGCGCCGGCCTCATGGCCGAGATCGACCGCGAGATGCGCGAGACCGCCATCTGGCTCGGCAAGGATCGGCTGGACGAGCGGGTCAGGGCGGCGATGGACCGGGTGCCCCGCGAGGCGTTCGTGCCGGCGGAAGCGGCCGCCGGCGCCTATCTCAACACGCCGCTCAAGATCGGCCACGGCCAGACCATCTCGCAACCCTACATCGTCGCGGTAATGACCGACATGCTGCGGCCGCAACCGGACGACGTGGTGCTCGAGGTTGGCACCGGGAGCGGCTATCAGGCGGCGGTGCTGTCGCTCCTGGTCAGGCAGGTCTACTCGATCGAGGTGGTCCGGGCATTGGCCGAGGCCGCCGCCGAGCGGCTCCAGCGGCTCGGCTACCATAACGTGGAGGTGCGCCACGGCGACGGCTACGCCGGGTGGCCGGAGCATGCACCATTCGACGCCATTACGGTCACCGCCGCCGCGAAGCGGGTCCCACCGCCGCTCATTGAACAGCTGAAGGAAGGCGGCCGCCTGGTGATTCCGATCGGCCGGCGCTGGGCCACCCAGGACCTGATGCTGGTCGAGAAAGACGAGTCGGGCAAGGTCGAGGAACGCCGCCTGCTCCCGGTCGCCTTCGTCCCGCTGACCCGCAAGCGCTGAGGCCACGGCCCACTTGCGCCGTCGGCGGTTTGCCGCAATCCTTGTCGCATGCCGGTTCCAGGCACGCGCGCACAGGTGTCGGCGGTGTTGGGGCCCACCAACACCGGCAAGACCTACCTCGCCGTCGATCGGATGCTGGGCCATTCGAGCGGCATGATCGGCTTTCCGCTGCGCCTGTTGGCGCGCGAGAACTACGACCGGGTCTGTCGTGAGAAGGGCCCGCGTAGCGTGGCCCTGATTACCGGCGAGGAGAAGATCGTGCCCCCGAACCCGCGCTGGTTCGTGTGCACGGTGGAATCGATGCCGCTGGACCGGCCGGTCTCGTTCCTCGCCGTCGACGAGATCCAGCTCTGCGCCGACCCGGAACGCGGCCACGTGTTCACCGACCGGCTCTTGAACGCCCGCGGTCAGGACGAGACCATGTTCCTCGGCGCCGACACCATCCGGCCGCTGATGGCCCGGCTGGTGCCCGAGGCCATGTTCATAAGCCGGCCGCGGTTCTCCACCCTGACCTATACCGGGCCGAAGAAGTTGACGCGCCTGGCGCCGCGCAGCGCCGCCGTCGCCTTCTCGGCCGCTGACGTCTACGCCATCGCCGAGCTGATCCGCCGGCACCGCGGCGGCACCGCGGTGGTCTTGGGGGCGCTGAGCCCGCGCACCCGCAACGCCCAGGTCGCCATGTATCAAGTCGGCGAGGTGGACTACATGGTCGCCACCGACGCCATCGGCATGGGCCTCAACATGGACCTGGACCACGTCGCCTTCGCGCGGCTGCGCAAGTTCGACGGCCGGGCCCCGCGTCCGCTCACGCCGGCGGAGCTGGCGCAGATCGCCGGCCGCGCCGGCCGGCACATGTCGGACGGCAGCTTCGGCACCACGGTCGAGGTAGGCGGCCTCGATCCCGAGACCGTGGAGCGCGTGGAATCACACCGTTTCGAGGCCCTGAAGGCGGTGTACTGGCGCAATGTCGGGCTCGACTATGGCTCGCCCCGGGAGCTGATCCGCAGCCTCGAGGCGCCGCCCCCGCGGCCCGAGATGGTGCGGGTCGGCGACGCCGACGATCAGGCCGCGCTCAGGCTGCTGGCGCGTGAGCCAGAGATCGCCGAGCTAGCGCGGGCGCCGGCGGCGGTGCGGCTGTTGTGGGAGGTGTGCCAGATCCCTGATTATCGCAAGGTGCTGAGCGACGCCCACGCGCGGCTCCTGGGGCGCATCTACCGCCACCTGATGGCGCCCGCGGGGCGGCTGCCCGAGGACTGGGTGGCGACGATGATCGGGCGGCTCGACCGCACCGACGGTGACATCGATACCCTGGTCCACCGCATTGCCCATGTGCGGACCTGGACCTACGTGTCCCACCGCGGCGACTGGCTCGGCGACGCGGCGCATTGGCAGCAGAAGACCCGGGGCCTCGAGGACCGGCTGTCGGACGCCTTGCACCAACGCCTGACCCAGCGCTTCGTCGACCGACGCACCGCGGTACTGGTGCGCCGCCTCAAGGAGCGCGACACGCTCCTGGCCGCGGTCAAGCGCAGCGGCGAGGTGGTGGTGGAGGGCGAGCATGTCGGCACCCTCGAGGGCTTCCAATTCCGGCCCGACGCCGGCGCCGAGGACAGCCGGGCGCTGATCGCCGCCGCCCGCCGGGCGCTCAACAGCGAGATCGCCCAGCGCGTGCGCCGCCTGGAGATGGCGGACGACGACGCGTTCGGGCTCGAGCCGGACGGCCACGTCGCCTGGATCGAGCACCAGCAAAGGGCTCCCGTGGCCCGGCTCGGCCGTGGCGCGGGGCCGCTCAAGCCGCGGGTCGAGCCGTTGCGCGGCGAGCTCCTCGACGGGGCGCTGGCCGAGCGCGTGCGCCGCCGGCTTTCGGCTTGGCTGGAGCGTTACCTGCGGCGGACACTGGCGGCGTTGTTGCGGGTGAGCGAGGCCGAGCTTACCGGCCCGGCGCGCGGCCTTGCCTTCCAGCTCGGCGAGGGGCTGGGGGTGCTCGGGCGCGGGCCGGGACATCCGGAGGTGGAGCGACAGCTGTCCGCCCTCGATGGCGATGCCCGCCGGGCACTGCGCCGGCTCGGCGTGCGGTTCGGCCGCCAGGCGGTGTTCATTCCGTCGCTGTTGAAGCCCGACGTGGTGCGCGTCAAGGCTGCGCTATGGGCGGCGGAAGCCGGCCGGCCGGTGCCGCCGCTGCCGCCGGTGGGCCGGGTCTCGCTGCCGGTGGACGCCGGCCTGCCGGATGATTTCTATACCGCCATAGGGTACCGGCCGCTGGGGCCGCGGGCGCTGCGGGTCGATATGGTGGAGCGGTTTGCCGAGGCGGCGTGGCGGCTGGCCCGTCAGGGGTCGTTCCGGGCGCCGCCGGCGCTGGGCGCGCTGGCCGGCTGCGGCAAGGGCGAGATCGCCGGTGTCTTGTGCGCGCTTGGCTACCGGGCGACCATCGACGACGATGGGGTAAGTTTCTCTTGGCCGGCGCGCCGGGGCGGGCGCAAGGGGCCAGCCAAGGCCAAACGCCCGCGCGGCGCCAAGGGCGAGCGCGACGCCGCCGTCCGATCACCGTTCGCAAAGCTCGGCCGGCTGCCGCGGACACGATGACCGAAAACACCGCCGGCGACCGCCTCCGAGTCGACAAGTGGTTGTGGTACGCGCGGTTCTTCAAGAGCCGCAGCCGCGCCGCCGCGACCTGCGCCGCCGGCAAGGTGCGGGTCAACCGACAGGTCATCCAAAAGCCGCACCACGCGCTCAAGGTGGGCGACGTGCTCACCTTCCCGCAAGGACCGCATATCCGGGTGGTCGAGGTGGCGGCGCTGGGCGCGCGGCGCGGCCCGACCGCCGAGGCCCGCGCCCTGTACGAAGACCTGGCGCCGCCACCACCCTGCGATGGGCTGGATGCGACCGGCCGCAGCCGACCCGGGCGCCGCGAGCCGGGCGCCGGCCGGCCGACCAAGCGGGATCGGCGGGCCATCCAGAATTTGCACGGCAAACCATGATGACTGCAGCGGCGTGGCGCCGCCGACACCGGTCGGGCCGAGTCCATCGCCGGGCCGGCCCAGCCCCGGTCGAATGCCGGGGAAAGTCGGAAATAACCCCCAAATTACATAGGGTTGTGCCGGCCTCGAGGGCGTGATAGGCAAGGTCATGCTAGACCGGATCAAGGCCCTGTTGAGTGAGCGCGGCGGGCCGGCGGCGAACGGGGCAAGGCACGACGCCGGCGAGCTTCGGTTGGCGGCAGCGGCATTGTTGGTCGAGGCGGCCCGTCTCGATGGCCGCTTCGACGCCGTCGAGCGCGAGCGGATCACGGGGCTGGTGCGCCAGCGGTTCGGCCTGACCGACGCGGAGGCGGCGCGCCTGTTCACGGAGGCCGAGAAGGCGGCCAAGGATGCCAGTCAGCTGTATTGCTTCACCCGGGTGATCAAGGACCGCTTCCCTCACGACGAGCGGGTCGAACTGATCGAGATGCTGTGGAACGTAGCTTACGCGGACGGCGTCCTGCACGATTACGAGGCCAGCCTGTTGCGTCGGATTGCCGGGCTGATCTATGTAAGCGACCGCGAGAGCGGGCGGGCGCGCAAGCGGGTCCTGGAAAGGCTCGGGATGGGCTGAGGCCGTCCGCCCAGGGCAGGCCGGGGAACCGTCTGCAGGCGGCTCAGTCTATCGGCTTTGTGGGAGAAGGCCATGACCTATGTCGTTATCGAAGCCTGCATCAAGTGCAAGTTGATGGATTGCGTCGAGGTCTGTCCGGTCGACTGCTTCTACGAAGGCGAGAACATGCTGGTGATCCACCCCGACGAGTGCATCGACTGCGGGGTCTGCGAGCCGGAATGCCCGGTCGAGGCCATCATCCCGGACACCGACGAGGGCGGCGAGGACTGGGTCGAGATGAACCGAAAATACTCCGAGATTTGGCCCAATATCACCCGCAAGGGCGAGCCGCCGGCCGATGCGGACGATTGGAGAGACGTCCCCGACAAGTTCAAGAAGTATTTCAGCGAAAAGCCCGGCCAGGGCAGTTGAGCGCGACTGCCCTGACCGCGGTAGTGGCGGAGAAGCCCGGGTCCGTGGGCCTGGTGCCAGCCTGATGACGAATGACCTTTGCCCGCAAGGCCGAGGCATAGCGTCTGACCGCCGCAGAACCAGGATATTTTGCGTAGTTGCCGCAACCGGAACGGTGATTTTCGGCGGATTCTGTGGTATATTATTTAAATATGGTCGACTCCTGGCACACAGACTCGGGTCCAGATGTCGGCCCTGCGTTTTCTCCCATATCGGTTGGCCCGACGGTCCTCTCGCGTTCGGGGCCGTGGAGGGATGCAGGTCGGCTTGGGCGCCGGGAAACGTGAGTGACCGAAACAGGCTTTGTGCGCAATTACCGAGAGACCGCTTGGAATGTCAAAACAGCATGAGTTCGCGCCGGGGACTCTGGTGGTCTATCCGACGCACGGCGTTGGGGAGATCGTTGGCATTGAAACCCAGAAGATCGCCGGTCACGAGCTGACCGTTATCGTGATCAATTTCGAGAAGGATCGGATGACCCTGCGGGTGCCGATCGGCAAGGCGAAGGTGTCGGGGCTGCGCCAACTGTGCTCGCGCAAACAGATGGAAGCTGCGCTGAAGACGCTCAGGGGACGCAGCCGGGTGCGCCGGGTGATGTGGAGCCGGCGCGCGCAGGAGTACGAAGCGAAGATCAACAGCGGCGATCCGGTGTCGATCGCCGAGGTGGTGCGCGACCTGCACCGCAACGCCGGTCAGCCGGACCAGTCCTACTCCGAGCGCCAGATCTATCAAGCCGCGCTCGACCGGCTGGCCCGGGAACTGGCCGCCATCGAGAAAATCGGCGAAGACGCCGCGACGCAGAAGCTAGAGGGCGTGCTACAGGCCGCCTGAGGCCAGCGGCGGGTTCGCTGGCAGCCGACGGCGACCGGGAAACCTACCTTGCGCTCTCGCCCCGCGCTTCGGCGCGTAGCTCGACCCGGCGGATCTTGCCGGAGATCGTCTTCGGTAGCGCCTGGCGGAACCCAATCTCGCGGGACACACGAGCGTGCGACCCTTTGCGACGTGGTTCGACGCGCCTGATCGGTATGAGGCGCGCCCTTATGCTTTCACTTCCTGCCTACGCACGCGCACAGCGTCCGGAGATAGAAAACCAGCTCGTCGATCTCCTTCGCGGTGAGCGTGCTTCCCCAGGCCGGCATCAGTCCGGACTTCTGAACCACGTCGCCGCCTTCGGCTACCGCCAGCCTGATTTCATCGTCGCTCAATTTACTCATTTCCTCAGCGGAGGTATGGTCCCTTGGAGACACCGAAAGTCCTCCCGCCGTCTCGTTTATCCCTTGTCCGTTGCCCTCCGAACCATGACACTGAACGCAGTAAAGGCGGTAATTTTCCTCGCTGGTTTCGGCACGTACGGCCGAAAATTCCAGGATGTTGGCCAGAAGCAACGCGATCGCCGGCACCGCCGTATGGGAGAGTTTCATTTCAATATTCCCCGATCACTTCATAGAAGCAATAAACAGGGTCAACAACCCTCGTTTCTTGTGTGACATTTCCAGTCTAGGCATCCATGTCTTCGGGTCCCAATACTGGGGATTCTCGATCCTGGCGTACACCCAGTCAGGGTTCAGCCGTTTCCCCGCCTCGATCAAGCTCGGCCCGGATATGCCGCCCATGCGCCTTTTGCCAAACCGAATGGTGTGGCAGCCGATACAGGGCAGTTGCTTCCGGAACAATCGCAGGGCTTTCGGTTTGCTGAACTTCTTCGCCGGGTCGATGACCCCGGTTTTCATTGTCGTGTCCGTGAGGGTCATCAGGTAGTCGGTTACCACTTCGGCCCGTTCCGGGCCGAGTTTCGCCGGGCAGGGCTGGACCTTACCGTCCTCCACCATGTCCTTGCCGCCTTTGCTGACGATGTGACGAAGAAACATCACACCCGACGGCCGGATGGGTGTCGGGCCTTGTAGCCATAAGACCAGCCAGGGCCGGTTGAATTTGCTACCGGCGTAAAACAGATCGGGCGCCTTCCGTTTCAGCACCCCTTCAAACGTGGTAGGCGCCGGACCGGCGACGTTGTGGCAGGAGACACAGTTCTGTTCGAAGATTAGCTTGCCGTCGAGGGCGTTGGCTCCGTGGGATGCGGTGACGAGCGCGAGAAACCCGGTTGCCGCAGCCAACAGAACATGGCTTGACCGCACGTCAATATCTCCAACATCTCCATGCCGCGGCACCTTGTCGTGCCGCCTGGAGCCTTGCCTGCCAAGGCTTGGCTCCAGGCGACAGGAGTTGCTAGATCGTGAGCACCGCGGGGAACTCACATGATGGCAATCGTACCCTTCATTCCTTTATCCGCGTGCACCTTTCCGTCCTGACCCTTGATGTGGCAACGAAACTCTGCGGTGCCGGTTGCCACCGGAACAAACCACCACTCGGCGGTGCCACCCGGATAGACCTCGATCTCGCGGATGGCGCCCTTGATCTCGCCGATCTGCTTGGCGCCCTCGCCGAGGTCATCCATGACCTGAACTTTTCGGGACCAAACCTTCGCGGCCAATCCCAAGGATGTGAAGTAGTGCTTGCTATCACTGGGGTTATGGAGCACCAGCCGGTACAGCTTGCCTGTCTCGAAGGCCAGCTTGTCGGGGTAGAACTTGTGTTCCTTGACCCCATCCTTGCCGAGGTCCACGCGAACCGTGATGGGGTCTTGCTTGGAAAGGTCACCGCCCGCGAAGGCGGCGGGTGCGAGAAGCAGGGCGCCGCCGATTATGGCGGCCGCCGCCACAGCCAGTGTACGCATGGCAAGTTCCTCCTGATGGTCTGGTTGCGGGAATAGGCCGGTGGAATCGTCCTGCAACGGGCTCACGGCAGCATGCAGACGCCATGCAACTCCATGCCGCGGGATCGGGAGCGGCTAGCGCACCCGGAGAGGCCAGCGGTCGGCGCAGGGCATTCGCCCAGTCAGGGCGCCGCAAGCCCACGGCCGCGCCGAATTGCGTTGGCAACGGGAGAGAACAGCTGAGCGGGCTTCTCATGGGCGGCACCGATCCCCGCGAAACTACCGAAAAGGCTATCCTGTTCGCTCGAAACGTTATTCTAGCACCGCAGAGAAAGGAAAAGAATCAGAGAGTCCCCGTAGCGTTGCTAAGGGTAATCCCCTAGTAATTTTCCAAGATAGTCACCATTTTCACGAAGTGTGCCGACGACGTGGCCTGCATTTTTCCATCACCTTGGCGCGGTGAATTTCGACGGTTTTTTCGCTTATGTCGAGCTGGCGCGCGACACCCTTGTTGGTTTCGCCGGCGACGACTATCTCCATCACCTGTCGATCCGCCCTGTGGGGAGACCGCCACGCAAGCCACAGGGCTTGCCCGCCAGCTTCGGCTAACATGGGCAAAGCGGTCTCAATCCTCGGGTTCGGAAACCTCGGTGAGCTTCCCCCCGGACAGCTTGAAGTGGAATTTTCCGGTTGCCGGTTCCATCCAGCGGATGTCATCCATGCCGCGAGCGAAAGTCGGCACCCCTACGGTGACCGTAGCCTCGTACGTCCCGTCTCCAGCCAGTCCATTGTTGCACGCATAATGCAGGCCGCTACCACCCCACATGGCATGCAGCGAGCATTTGACCTTTTTCCCGGTGTCCTTGTTGATTGCCGCAAACGTCAAGTCGGCGTAAGGGATGCGAGTTTTGGACTTTGGATCAATGGGCTTCACCTCGACGTGGTACAGCTCGCCCGGAAGCTGCGGGTGTACCTGCCACTTGGCTGGGTTGCCCATCAGCATCCACATATCATGTCCAAATTCCAGTTCCAGCTGGATGAGCATACCTCCGGCCTTGGCGCGGCCGATGAGCACGCCATGCTTTTCTTTAGATGCATCCACCGGCTGATCTAAAACCTTGACCTTGGATTGTGAGCTTTGCCCAGCGGCGAAGGCGCCAGAGCTGAACAGCACGGCAGCGCCGACGACGGTGGCTGCCATCAAAGCCAAAGTGCGCATATCCGCTTCTCCTTGATGGGTTAGCTGGTCCAAGATCGATGGGTCGCGAACGGCGAAACGAACCCGGTTCAGCGCACGGCCGATTGCCGCGGCCGTGCGCCCCCGACTTGCCAGTCGGGCAACCTCTGCCAGCGGTTTTTATTTTAGCCCTGCGGGAGAAGGAAAAAATTGGGGAGTCCGCGTAACGTCACTAAGGGTAATCCCCTAGTAATTTTCTAGGATGGCCACCATTTTCACGAGGTGTGCCAGTGACGTGGCCTGCATTTTTTCCATCACCTTGGCGCGGTGAATTTCGACGGTTTTTTCGCTTATGTCGAGGTGACGCGCAACGCCCTTGTTGGTTTCACCGGCGACGACCATCTCCAGCACCTGGCGCTCCCGCCGCGTCAATAGCTGTATGCGGCTTGCGATCTGGCTCCGCCTGGCGCGAATGCGGTCGGCGTCCACACTCTCGGCTACCGCTTTCTGGATCCGATCCAGCAGCAGCTCGTTGTTGAACGGCTTTTCGATGAAATCGACGGCACCGGCCTTCATGGCGTGGACAGCCACTTGCACGTCGCCGTGGCCGGTAAGGAAAATGACAGGTAGAGCGACCACCCGCTCAGCCAGCATCTTCTGCAGCTCGAGGCCGCTCATGCCCGGCATGCGGATGTCCAGCAAAACGCACCCTGGCACGGCCGGCTCGTAGGCTTCAAGAAACTCCTGGGCCGAAGCGTAGGTCTCGACGCGGAGGCCGACGGAGGCGATCAGCCCACGCAGGAAGCGACGGACGGCCTCATCGTCATCGACGACGAAAACGATGGGTTCAGGCGTCATCGCGGCGGCTTTCCTCGGCGGCCGGCAGGGTGAAACGAAAAACAGTACCGGTCTCGCCCTCAGAGGTGGCCCAAAGGCGGCCGCCGTGCGCCTCGATGATCGAGCGGCTTATCGACAGCCCCATGCCGAGGCCACCAGTTTTCGTCGTGAAGAAGGGATTGAATACCCTGTCGAGGTCTTCGGCGGGAATTCCCTGTCCATTGTCGTGCACCGCGACCTCGATTACGCCATCTCCGGACGCGGAAGTGCCGATCGTGAGATGCCGTTGCGCCGGACCGACTTGGCGCATCGCCTCCATGCCGTTGTGGGCAAGGTTCAAGACGACTTGCTGGATCTGAACCGGATCGGCCATCACCAATGGCAGGGGGTCGCCGAGGTTCAGCGTAATGGCGGCGCCGTGTTCCCGGGCGTCCGACCGCAGCAGGTCGGCGATGCCGTGGATCGCTTCGTTCACGTCAATCCGCCGATTTTCCTGCGCCTCCTTGTGAATGAAACCCCGGACGCGGCGAATGATTTCGTTCGCCCGCTCTGCTTGGTCGGCCATCTGCTCCAGGTAGTCCAGAATTTCCTCCGGCCTGGCTCCGTCCGAGCGCAGTCTGGTCAGGCAGACCTGGGCGCAGCCGGAGATGACGGCAAGCGGCTGGTTGAGCTCATGCGCCAGGGTGGTGGCCATTTCTCCCAAAATGATGACCGCCCCCACACGGGCCAGTTCGTTTTGGTGCCGTCGCGCTGCGTCTTCCGCGCGCTTGCGCTCGATGATCTCCTCGGTGAGCTCCCGGGTCCGTTCCTCGACCCGCCGTTCCAGTTCGTGATGGGCTTTCTTGAGCGCCTCCTCCGCGTGCTTGCGCTCGTTCACCTGATGACGAAGGGCGGCGTTTTTTTCGGCGATGTCCGCGTACTGCTGCCTGATGGTGCGGTCGGCGCGGCGCACGATCAGGAAAAGCGTCCCGTGCAGCATTCCGAAGACCAACACGAAACCGACAACGAGATTGATCGTGGAACGCCTGATGCCGGACAACAAGGGCGTGACATCCGAATAAAGTTCGAACACCCCTTCGACCGGACCGTCACCCTGTCGGATCGGGAGATAGCTTTCGACGAGATCCCGGTCTTGGACAGTTCCTTCGAAGGAGCTCAAACTGTCGCGAAACGTCAATTTGCTTGCGGGCTTGCCGCTCCGCGCCGCAAAGAAGAACCCCACGTTGCTGCTCTTGTCCTCGCCGATCTCGGCAGGCTCCGAGGAATAGACGGTGACCCCCTGAAGGCTGTAAAGCTTCACCTTGAGGGTGGGCAGCCCGGCTGAAACCGTCTTCACCGCTTCGTGGATTTCGTGCGTTTCAGGACGTGTCCGCAGCACGTCCCTGTCCAAATTCGAGGCCGAAGTCACGTAGCCGGAAAAACGCGGCCAGATCGTGTTGGCGAACGATTGCGCCAATGCCACGTTTTGGCTTTCCGCCAACTCGATCAGCCGGCGCACCTCATTTTGCCGATATATGACGACCGCTACGGTGATCACAGCTATCGCAATCGCACTCGTGAAAAGGTAAAAGCGAACAAGCCTGAACATAGTCGTTCCGCTCGACAAGAAGCCCGAGACGATGGTTGCGACGATGGCTTTAATGGATTGCCGCGACGTTAGCACTGGGATACACCCCGTTCTTTGGACAGCGACGAGGCCGAGTTAAGTTTTACTTCCAACGGCCTGGATGCCCTCCTCCACACGTTGGAGGTGTAGTGCAGCGACGTATGGTATCATTCTTTCTTCCTTCGATAAATTGGTTGGATCTTGATGCTGTTGCGGCCGTGGGGTTTTGGGCGACGCGAGCGCACTATCCATCAAATCCACGGCCCTCCGCTGGCCGCCGAAGACCTCGCGCGGTATCCGGTAACCAAGGGCTTGTTGGGGACGCGCATCATTGTAGAACTCAGGTCGCGGACCGAACCCGGCTCGCTGGAATGTCCGGCGCTTTCTGAGCCAAGTCCGCGCCCTCGGATGACGGCCCGAGGCGACTTTGCCCTATCCTGCCGTCTCGCCTCGCGCCTCGGCGCGTAGCTCGACCCGGCGGATCTTGCCGGAGATCGTCTTCGGAAGCGCCTGGCGGAAATCGATCTCGCGCGGGTACTTGTAGGGCGCGGTCTGAGCCTTCACGAAGTCCTGGATTTCCTTGACCAGTTGCTCCGTGGGCGCATAGCCGGGCGCCAGGGTCACATAGGCCTTGACGATCTCGCCGCGCAACGGGTCGGGCTTGCCGACCACGGCGGATTCGGCGACCGCCGGGTGTTCCTGCAACACGCTCTCCACCTCGAAGGGGCTGATCCGGTAGCCGGCGGAGCCGATGATGTCGTCGGACCGGCCGACGAACCAGATGTAACCGTCCCGGTCCCGGCTGGCGGTGTCGCCGGTGTAGTACCAGCCGTTGCGGAAGCACCGGGCGGTGGCGGCCTCGTCCCCGTAGTAGCCGTAGAACAGCCCTGGCGGGTGCGGGTCGCCCAAGCGCACCGCGATATGGCCCACTTCACCCTCGGCCACGATGCTGCCGTCGTCGTCCACCACCTGCACGTCCACACCCGGCACCGGCTTGCCCATCGAGCCCGGACGGATCGGTAGGCACGGATAGTTGGCGACGATGTTGACGGTCTCGGTCTGGCCATAACCGTCATGCACCATCGTGCCGGTGGCCTCCTTCCAGATCCGGATCACCTCCGGGTTGAGGGGCT
>JBHICX010000022.1:0-14026 GCA_046759805.1 Kiloniellales bacterium
GCCCCTTCTGGCGTCCGAACCCCTTGACCTCGCTGACGGTCATCCCCTGGACGCCAAGGGCGGTCAAGGCCTCGCGGATCTCATCCACCCCGCCCGGCATTCCACGGCGGCGCCGAAAATCCGGCGCAGACCCGGGGCGCGCGATTACCGACAGCACGCGCGGAGAAAGCTTCTTATGGCTTCCTTGGCTTCCGGAAGGTGGAAGATGCCGTGGTCGGCACCGGCAATCAGGATTGACTTCGATGCCCCATCCCGGCTTTGCGTCTTATAGCTGCTCGGGTTCGCGTAGCTGTCCTTGGCGCCGGCAATGGCCAGTACCGGAACCTCGGCAGGCGCGCGCGCGGTCGCGGGTGCATCGAGTATGACGTGCGCCGCAAAGCCCGGCTCTTCCCACGAGCCAACCGTCCTGCCGCCTTCGCTGAAGCCCATCAGGACGATGCGGTCCTGATCGACCCACGGCAAGGCGCGGATCTGACCGAGCGCGTAAGCGACTTCCTCGCGGCGTTTCGCGATCGAGCTGCCTTCGCAGGAGTGGCCGGGCCGCGCGTAGGCATCGGGCTCGAAGACCGCGTAGCCCTCGGTCATCAGCAGAATGCGATAACCGACGCCGCCTCGTATCAAGCCTGAGCAGCCGTGCAGGAACAGCACGGCCGGAGCCTTGGCGCCCTCCTTTACGTGCTGCGCCGCGACCTCGGTCCAGGGCGGATCGATGATACGGGCCGCGTCGGTATGCGGGTAGGCGTACCAGTAAGGCGAGCCGTCGTTGGTGATCGAGGCCGGGATGGTGTGGTGGCCCCAGAGCCAGGTCGCCATCACCGGCGTAACGCCTTCCGGCAGGTTCGCGTGGTCGGCCAAGGCGACTTGCGAGCCGATCAAAAAGGCGACGGCAGCGGCCATGGATGCAGCTGGACGCATGATCCACCTCCAAGCCTTGGTTACGCTAATAGGGTACGGTCGAAGACGCTCCCTCGGGCCGTGGCCGGCGCCGAGGGAGCATCCGGATTATTGGGCGAGACCCGCCTTTACGCGCTCCCAGACGGCATCGGCCTCTTTGACGGCGTGGTCATCCGCCGACCACATTGCCGCGCCGGGTTCGGAGTAGAACAGATAGAGCCGGCCGTTGACGATGCGCCAGGCCGTCGGATTGATGTCGGCCTTGTTTTCCACGTAAGTCGCGTCCGAGCAGTATCCGCCATATTGAGGCACATAGCTCAGCGGATCGGCCGCGAAGAGATCGCGGTTCTCGGCACTGGCGAACAGCCACTTGGTTTCGAGCCACTCGTGAGTGAACTCTTCCGAGCCCTTGATCGCTCGGCCCACGGTGAAATAGGCAACCGGGTCATAGCCCTTTATGGCAATCCCGTCCCAGGTGTCGTTGATGATCCCGCTGGGATGCATGGCATGCGCTGGGCCCATGACGGTCAGCAGGCCCAAGGCAACCGCCAGAATGAACGGCATGACCCGCAGACTTCTGCGCGTGATTTTCGCTTTCATGACAAAACCTTCCAATAGCGGAAAGATTCGGATGACCAATATACGCGGCCGGGGTGCGCAAAGGCGACTCTTTTGGTACCTTGGATGACGACGCCGTCCCAGATGACAGGGACCGGCCCGCCCGCTTCCCGGAATCGCATGGTCATGGTCCAAACCTCCGTGGTTCACCCGGCTGGTCGCTTGCCGGTGCGAGCCCCAGCTCGCATACTGATCCAAGCACAGGCCTGAGGAAAAGACGTGACGGAAAGCTAATGTTTTTTCGTTGAATAAATGATCTAAGTGAAATCAGTTGGTTATGGGAGACGCTCGCAACGAGCGGCCCAGTGAATGTCATGACCGACGAACCGATTGTCGATCCGCCGACCCCGGTCGAGAGCCTCTACGTGGCGGGATGGCATGTTGATGTCTCGACCCATCGCATCAGCAAGGCCGGCAAGACCATCAAGTTGGAACCGAGAACCATGGCGGTGCTGGTGTATCTCGCCCGGCGTCCCGGCGAGGCCGTCAGCCGGGAGGAGCTGGAGCGCGAGGTATGGCGCGGCATGGTGGTGGGTTACGACGCGCTGAGCAACACCATCGCCAAGCTGCGCAAGGCCTTCGGCGACGACCGGAAGCAGCCCAGGGTCATCGAGACCATCTCCAAGGTCGGTTACCGTCTGATCGGCGAGGTGGGCCTGCCGCCAGCGTCGCCCGTCGAGGCCTATCCGGCCGGCGACCAGAGGCTCGAGCGCAAGCTTGCTGCCATCTTCTACGCCGACGTGGTCGGCTACAGTCGGCTCAGCGGTGAGGACGAAGAGGGCACGCATCGTATCCTGAGAGCCTATCTCGACGTCATCACGACTTCGATTGAGACCTACGGCGGCAGCGTCGTGAATTTCGCCGGCGACGCGGTACTGGCCGATTTCCCCACGGTATCCGACGCCCTGGCCTGTGCGGTAGCGGTGCAGAAGGACCTCGAAGGCCGCACCGAGAGCGTTCCAGAGGAACGAAAATTGCGGTTCCGGATCGGCGTCAATCTGGGCGAAATCATCGTCGATCGTGACGACATCTACGGTGACGGCGTGAACGTAGCGGCACGTCTGGAGAGCCTGGCGGAGCCGGGCGGGGTGTGCGTCTCGGGGGCCGTATTCGACACGATCGGTCAAAAGCTGCCCCTCGACTACCGCTTTCTGGGCGAGCAGACGGTGAAGAACATCGCCAAGCCGGTACGCGCCTATCACGCCCGGCTCAGGGCCGGCGCCGCGCTGCCGTCGCCCGCGCCTGCGGCGGCTGGCCGGAAAGCTCCGCGCGGGCGGCTGGCGGCCATCGCCGCTGCGGTCGCCTTGCTGGTCGCGGCCGGGGCCGCGCTCACATTGCTCAAGCCTTGGCAGCCGAAACAGGAGCCGGCCTCGGCGGGACTCGAGGCCATAGCCCCGCCGGACACCCCGTCCATCGCCGTGCTTCCCTTTGCCAATCTGAGCGACGACCCGGAGCAGGAGTACTTCGCCGACGGCATGACCGATGATCTGATAACCGACCTGTCCAAGCTCGGCGGCCTGTTCGTCATCTCGAGGCACTCGGTCTTCACCTACAAGGACCGGCCGGTAAAGCCGCGCCAGGTGGCCGAGGAGCTGGGCGTTCGCTACCTGGTGGAAGGCAGCATCCGGCGCGCCGGCGGACAGATCCGCGTTAACGCCCAGCTGATCGACGCCGCCAGCGGCGGCCACCTTTGGGCCGAGCGGTACGACGGCGACGAGACGGATCTCTTCACGTTGCAGGATCGGGTGATTGCCGACATCGTCTCGGCGCTCGCAGTCGAGCTGACTGACACGGAGAAGACGCGTCTGTCGCGCCGGCCGACCGACAACCTCGAGGCCTACGACTACTATCTGCGGGCCGAGCGGAGCCGGTTGTACGGCTTCGGTGGCGAGCGCCACAGTGAGACCATCACGCTCTACGAGGTCGCAACCGCGCTCGATTCGGAGTTCGCCGAGGCCTACGCCGGGCTGGCCGAAACGGCTTTCCACGTTTGGCGCTGGGACATCACCGAGGTGTTGCCTAATCCCGCCGCCAAGAAGCTCGCCTACGAGTCCGCAGGCAAGGTGCTCTCGCTGGATCCAGAAAACCCGCGCGCCTATGCCGTGCTGGCGATGCTTCAGGTCACGGATGGCCAGCACGACCTGGCGCTGGAGTCGGCGCACAAGGCCGTGTCTCTTGATCCCAACAGCGCCGTGGCGTTCGTCGATCTCGCCGAGGTTCTCGTCTGGGCCGGCCAGCACGCCGAGGCCTTGGAGGCCATGGAGACCGCCTTCCGGCTGAACCCGAAGCCGCCGGCCTACTTTCACGGTGATCTGGGCATCGTGCTGTTTTTCAATCGCCGCTACGACGAGGCAATTGACCATCTGAGGAAGGCTATTGAAGCCGGCGCGGATTACCGGGAAGAACTGGCGATGACCTACGGGGCCTTGGGGCGGCTCGACGAAGCAAAGGCGGAGATGGAGAGCTTGTATGAGATCTTCCCCTTCGCCAACCTGGCTTACTTTCGTGTCTTCTATTCGCATCACAAACGCGAGGAAGACCTGGAGCACCGGATCGAGGCCTTTCGCAAGGCCGGTGTTCCGGATTGGCCCTACGGGTATCAGCCGATCCTGGCGGATCGGCTGGACCGGGAATCGCTGGAGGCGCTCACCTTCGGCCACACCTGGACGGGTCATGACTCCACGGGGGCGCGGTTCGTTCAGGAATTCAATGCGGATGGGCGTGTCGCGTTCCGGGGCCGAACCTCGCTCCTGATCGGAACCGCCCGCCTCAAGGACAACATGATTTGCGTCAAGTTTCCCGCGGCCCTCCTGGACCGCGAGGACTGCGGCTACGTCTACCGCACCCCGAGGGATGCGTCGGAAGGAGCGACTGAATTCGTGCGGGTCGCGCTCGGAGATATATACTACTTTTCGGTGACCCCCTGAACCGTTCAAGAACGTCCAGAATTCGGTGGTTCTCAATACACATGATGGCGGTACACCTCACCGCCCGCAGGTCGGCTCAGGGTCGGGAGCCGCTGTGCCGATGACCGGGCACCAGAGTTTGCTGTCGGGCGCAAAGCAGACGTGATCCGCTGACAGGCCGACGTTTCGGGGCTGGATTCGGCAAAATATTGAACCGAGGTACTACCGGGACGGCGGCTCCCTGTCAGGCATAGGAAAGTCGCCAGGAGAGACCGGATGGCGCGCTCAAAAGGCGTCGGCGTCGGTTTCCCCGGTTCGGATTCGCACCACGTGCCCGAGATCGTAGACGAAGATCTTGCCGTCGCCAATATGACCGGTATTCGCCGTCTCCTGGATGGTCTTCACCACCGATTCGGCGACGTCATCGGTCACCGCGACCTCGATCTTGGTCTTGGGAACGAAATGGACCTCGTACTCCGCGCCCCGATAGATCTCGGTGTGCCCCTTCTGGCGTCCGAACCCCTTGACCTCGCTGACGGTCATCCCCTGGACGCCGAGGGTGGTCAAGGCCTCCCGCACCTCGTCCAGCTTGGACGGCTTGACGATGGCCATTACCAACTTCATGGCGGTGTCCCTTCTTCAACCGGCCGCGATCGCTCGAGGCGAAGCGCAGCGCGCGGCCGTTTCAGGTGGCGATCACAGGCTGTAGCCGCGCTCTCCGTGGGTGGTGATGTCCAGCCCCTCGTCTTCCTCGTCCTCGCTGACCCTCAAGCCTACGAGGGCGCCGACCACTTTCACGATGACGTAGGTCAACACCCCGGCCCAGACCGCGGTGGCGACGGCGCCGACGAGTTGAACCCAAAGATGCTTGCCGATCGTAAAGCCCTCCGCGAGGCCAAGGCCGCCGAAGAAAGTGTCGGCAAATATGGCGGTGAGCAAGATCCCCACGGCGCCGCCAATGCCATGCACGGCGAAGACGTCGAGCGAATCGTCGATCTCGAACGTCCGTTTGATCAGGCTGGCCCCCCGGTAGCACGCGATCCCAGTGACGAAGCCGATAAGGAGGGCGCCGACAGGCCCGACGAAGCCGGAGGCCGGCGTGATCGTGGCAAGGCCGGCGATGGTGCCGGTGACGATACCCACGAGACTGGGCTTGCCGTGCTCGATCCATTCGGCAGCCATCCAGGTCAAGGACGCCGTTGCCGCGGCGATGTGGGTGGCCGTCATGGCCATGGCCGCATTGCCGTTGGCGGCGAGCGCGCTGCCGGCGTTGAAACCGAACCAGCCGACCCACAGCATGGCCGCGCCCGTCATCGTCATGCCCGGATTGTGCGGCGGTGTTACGTCTCGTGGAAAGCCCTTGCGGCCGCCAAGCACCACCGCCACCACCAAGGCGGACATGCCCGCGGAAAGGTGCACTACCAGGCCGCCGGCGAAGTCCCTAACCCCGAGATCGGCCAGCCAGCCGCCGCCCCACACCCAGTGGGCGATCGGTGCGTACACGACGGCGATCCAGATCGCGGTGAACAGAACCACGGCGGGAAATTTCATTCGCTCGGGATAGCCGCCGACGATCAGCGCCGGCGTGATGATGGCGAAGGTCATCTGGAACATGAAGAACACGGGTTCCGGAATGTCGCCCGTGAGGCTGTCCACGCCGACGCCGATTAGGAACGCCTTGCCGAAGCCGCCGATCCATTGGTTGACGGGGCCGCCGTCGCCAAAGGCAAGGCCGTAGACGAATACGAGCCACAGCACCGAAACCAGGCAGCAAATCGTGAAACAGTGCATCAGTACGGAAAGCACGTTCCGCGAGCGCACCAGGCCGCCATAAAACAGGGCAAGACCCGGAATGGTCATGAACAGCACCAGCGCCGTGGACGTCAAAACCCACGCGGTATTGCCGCCGCTGAGTGCCGCCTCCTGGGCCGCGGCCTCGGACGACCACAGAACCAGACCCAAAATCAACAGTAGTCTACCGACATTCCTTGGCTGATATATCGACATCAAACCGTCCCCCGTTTCTTCCCCGGGTCATCTGCGCAAGCCCGCGATTTGCATCACGTCCCCCGAGCCATCTTGCGTGCGCCGTCGCCCGCTGACAAGCCGGTTATCCGGCGATCTCGAACACCGCCTCCACCTCGACCCCGACGCCGAGCGGCAGCGCGCCGGCGCTGATCGCCGCGCGGGCGTGCCGGCCGGCATCGCCGAACACCTCCACCATCAGGTCGGAGACACCGTTAATCACCTTCGGCTGGTCCTTGAAGTCGGGCGTCGAGTTGACGAAACCGGTGAGCTTGACACAGCGCCGCACCCGGTCGAGGTCGCCGTCGCAGGCCGCCTTGAGATGGGCCAGGATGTTGATGCCGCACAGCCGGGCGGCCGCCTGTCCCTCCTCGATGCCGAGCTCGGCCCCGACCTTGCCGAAATACTTGAACTCGCCGCCCTCCAACGGCACCTGGCCGGAGACGAAGACCAGGTTGCCGGCGCGCACGAAGCCAACATAGTTGGCCACCGGGACCGCCGGCTCCGGGATGGTGATGGCAAGCTCACTCAACCGCTGGTCGATCCTTCCGGCCATGGCGACGTGTCCTCCCTTAAGGGCGTGAACGTAATCGACGGGCCGAACATACCCCGCATCGCCCGGACAATGAAGATGGCGTCTCGCCGTCTCGCAGCCGGGGGTGCGGGGCCGGCTCGGACCGTCACCCGGACGCGGCTTCGGCTTCGATCTCGATCAGGAAATCGGGACTGGCGAGCCCCGCGACGACGACGTAGGTGGCCGCCGGCGCGTGGCCTTCCAGCATCCGGTCCCGCACCTCCCGGAACAGGGTGAGGGCGTCGGGACGTGTGCAGTAGGCGGTGATCTTGACCAGATCCCTCTTTGTCATGCCGGCGTCTTCCAGGATGGCAAACAGGTTGAGCCAGCATCGTTCCATCTGCGCCTTAAGGCCGTCGGCGAGCGAACCATCCGGGTTGATGCCGACCTGGCCGGAAATGACCAGCCGGTTCCCGCCGGGCGGTGTAACGACGCCGTGGCTGTAGCGGGAAAGCGGTGTGGCGATGGTACTCGGATTCACCAGTTGCATTGCTCAGTCCTCCCCGGTTTCGATTGCAGGTGGCGCCTTCCGGCTGGCAGTGGTGGAACCGTTGCCGAGCGAAGGCAGGATGAGGCCGTGCTCCCTGGCGCAGTCCAGGGCCATTTCATAGCCGGCGTCGGCGTGGCGGATGACGCCGGTCGCCGGATCGTTCCACAGCACCCGCTCGATGCGGCGGGCCGCTTCCGGGGTTCCGTCGCAGACGATGACCATGCCGGCATGCTGGGAGTAGCCGATGCCGACGCCGCCGCCGTGGTGGAACGAAACCCAGGTGGCGCCGGAGGCGCAGTTGACGAGCGCGTTGAGCAACGGCCAGTCCGACACCGCGTCCGAGCCGTCCCGCATTCCCTCGGTCTCCCGGTTGGGGCTGGCCACCGAGCCCGAGTCCAGGTGGTCGCGGCCGATTACCACCGGCGCGGCGAGCTCGCCCTTGGCCACCATGTCGTTGAAAGCGAGCCCCAGCCGATGCCGGTCACCAAGCCCCGCCCAACAGATCCGCGCCGGCAGGCCCTGGAAGTGGATGCGCTCTCTTGCCAGGTCCAGCCAATTCATGAGGTGCGAGTCATCGGGCATCAGCTCCTTGACCTTCTGGTCGGTCCGGTAGATGTCCTCGGGGTCGCCGCTGAGCGCCACCCAGCGGAATGGACCGATCCCGCGGCAGAACAGCGGCCGGATGTAGGCCGGCACGAAGCCCGGGAAGTCGAAGGCGTTCTTGACCCCCATGTCCTTCGCCATTTGCCGGATGTTGTTGCCGTAATCGAAGGTCGGCACGCCCTGGGCGTGGAAGGCCAACATGGCGCGAACGTGCACCGCCATCGATTCCTTGGCGGCCTTCTCCACCCTCTTCGGATCACGCTCGCGGCGCTCCTCCCACTCGGCCAGGGTCCAGCCAGCCGGAAGGTAGCCGTTCAGCGGATCGTGCGCCGAGGTCTGGTCTGTGAGCGCGTCGGGGCGAACGCCGCGGCGAACCAACTCCGGCAACACTTCGGCGGCGTTGCCCAACAGGCCCACCGACAGGGGCCGGCGCTCCCGGCAGGATCTCTCGATCATCGTGAGCGCCTCATCGAGGGAGTCGGTCTTTTGGTCCAGGTATCCGGTGCGCAGCCGGAAATCGATCCGGCTCGGCTGGCACTCGACCGCCAGCAGCGAGGCCCCGGCCATGGTCGCCGCCAGCGGCTGGGCGCCGCCCATGCCGCCGAGACCGGCCGTCAATATCCATTTGCCGGAGAAATCGCCGTGGTAGCTCTGTCGCCCTACCTCGCCAAAGGTCTCATAAGTGCCTTCGACGATGCCCTGCGAGCCGATGTAGATCCAGGAGCCGGCGGTCATCTGGCCGTACATCATCAGGCCCAGCCGGTCGAGCCGGTTGAACTGGTCCAAAGTCGCCCAGTGCGGCACCAGGTTGGAGTTGGCGATCAGCACCCGGGGCGCGTCCGTGTGCGTGGTGAGGACGCCTACTGGCTTGCCGGACTGCACCAGGAGCGTCTGGTCCGCCTCCAGGGAGCGCAGGCTCGAGACGATGCGGTCATAAGCGTCCCAATCACGGGCGGCGCGGCCGATACCGCCGTAGACCACCAACGCCTCGGGCTTCTCCGCCACCTCCGGGTCGAGATTGTTCATCAACATGCGCAGCGGCGCTTCGGTGAGCCAGCTCTTGGCGCTCAACTCGGGCCCCCGCGGCGCCTGGATCAGGCGCGTGTTGTCCAGTCGCTTGGCGTCGTTCATGGCGTACTCCCGGCGTTGGTTTGCGCCCAGTCGAGGATCGCCCTCAAGACCGATTTCAAAACCTCGCGTAGTGGCACCGCCTTCTCGTGGTCGAAGGCCCATGGCGGGGCTTCCAGCATGTAGGCACGTTGCGCCAGCTCCATCTGAACCGCGTGCACGCCGTCCCGCGGCCGGCCGTAATGGCGGATGATCCAGCCGCCCTTGAACCGGCCGTTCACCACATGGTCGAACCCCTTGGCCGCGGCACAGGCGCCCGCCACCGCCTGTTCCATGCCTGGGGCGCAGCTCGAGCCGTCATTGGTGCCGATGTTGAACACCGGCAGCCGGCCTTCGAACAGCCGCGGCACGGTGGAGCGGATCGAGTGACAGTCGTAGAGGAGGGCGAAGCCGTGCCGGCCCTTGACCCGATCGATCTCGGCCTGCAGCGCCGCATGGTAGGGCGCGAAGTATTTCTGCTTGCGGTCCTCGATCTCCGCCGCGTCCGGCTCCCGGTCCGATTTGTAGAGCGGCTCGCCGTCGAAGCTCAGCGTCGGGCACAATTCGGTGGTCTCGCGGTCAGGATAGAGCGACGCACCCGAGGGATCCCGATTCACGTCGATCACGTAGCGGGACAGCCGTGTGCGCACGACGCTCGCCTCGAACTCGGCGGCGAAGTCGTAGAGCCGCTCGATCCACCAGTCCGCATCGGGCGTCGCCAGGACGGCCTCGGTCAACCGCGCTTCCAACTCCGCCGTAAGCCGGTGGCCGCCATGGGGCATGCTGAGAATCAGCGGCGAGGCGCCCTTACGCAGATTCAGAAAATCGGTCATCACCGGTCCGGCGCCGCGGCCACCGCCTGCAACGCCTCCGCCCCCACCGCCTCGGCGACAGCTCCCGTGGTCACCAGCGCCTTCGCCGCCTCGACGTCGGGTTTGAGATACCGGTCGGTCTTCACCGCCGCCACCTGCGAGCGAATGAGCCCGCGGGCAAGCTCGAGCCGCGGGCTGGAGTGCAGCGGCGCATGGAAGTCGATGCCTTGCGCCGCGGCCATGAGCTCGATGCCGACGATCGCGGCCGTGTTCTCGGCCATCTCCGTGAGCCGCCTGGCCCCATGGGTTGCCATGGAGACGTGATCTTCCTGGTTTGCCGAGGTCGGCAGGCTGTCGACCGATGCCGGATGGGCGCGCTGCTTGTTCTCGGAAGCAAGCGCCGCGGCCATGATCTGGGCGGACATGAAGCCCGAGTTGATGCCGGGCTCGGCGGTCAGGAACGGCGGCAGGCCGCTGATCGAGCCGTCGGTCAACAGGGCGATACGGCGTTCCGACATGGCCCCGATCTCCGCCACCGCCAGCGCCAGCATGTCGGCGGCGAAGGCGACCGGCTCGGCGTGAAAGTTGCCGCCCGACAGGACCTCGCCCGTCTTCGCGAACACCAACGGGTTGTCGGACACGGCGTTGGCCTCGATCTCGAGCACGCGGCCGGCCTCACGCATGACATCGAGGCAAGCGCCCATGACCTGCGGCTGGCAGCGCAGGCTGTAGGGGTCCTGCACCTTGCCGCAATCCTTGTGCGAGGCGCGGATCTCGCTGCCCTCGATCAGCGCCCGCAAGGTTGTCGCCACGTCGGCCTGGCCCGGGTGCCCGCGAAGCGCATGGATGCGCGCATCGAACGGCGTGTCGGAGGCGAGCGCGGCGTCGACCGACAGCGCCCCGGCGACCAGCGCCGCCTGGAACACACGCTCGATTTCGAACAACCCGGCGAGCGCCAGTGCCGTCGAGACCTGGGTGCCGTTGAGGAGCCCGAGCCCCTCCTTCGGTGCCAGCTCGATCGGCGCCATGCCAGCCTCCTCCAGCGCCTCGCCGGCGGGCTGGGTTTCCCCGGCCCGCCGGACCTCGCCGACCCCGATCAGGGCAGCCGACAGATGCGCCAGCGGGGCCAGATCGCCCGAGGCACCGGCCGAACCTTGGGACGGGATCACCGGCGTGAGGCCGGCGCCGGCCATTCGCTCCAAGGTCTCGATCAGCTGCCAGCGCACCCCGGAGGCGCCGCGGGCGAGGCTGTTGATCTTCAGCGCCATGACCAGGCGGACCACCGCGTCCGGCAGCGCCGGACCGACGCCGACGCAATGGGAGAGCACCAGGTTGCGCTGCAGCGCTTCGAGATCGGTCCTGTCGATCCGTTGCTGGGCCAGTTTGCCGAAGCCGGTGTTGACGCCGTAGACGACGGTCTCGGTCTCGAGCATCGCGGCGACGGCGGCGGCCGACGCGTCCACCGCCTCCCTGGCGGCCATATCGAGCGTCAGGTCGGCGCCCCGGTAGATGTACCGCCAATGGTCGAGACCCATCGCCCCTGGCCTGATCACCACCGGGTCGGTCATTGGCCCCTCCACACGCGCGCGGTGAGCGGGTTGTAAGCGATACGGTAAGTGAGCTCCGCCGGCCGCTCGATGTCCCAGATGGCGAGGTCGCACCACTTGCCGGGCTCGATGGTTCCGGTTTCCTTGTCGAGGCCCAGAGCTCGGGCGGCGTGGCGCGTGACCCCGGCCAGCGCTTCCTCGGGCGTCATGCGGAACAGCGTGCACGCCATGTTCATGGCCAGGAGAAGCGAGGTTAGCGGCGACGAGCCCGGATTGCAGTCGGTGGCCACCGCCATGGGAACACCGTGGCCGCGAAACAGGTCGATCGGCGGCACCCTGGTGTCGCACATGAAATAGAAGGCGCCGGGCAGCAGCACCGCCACCGTCCCCGCCTTCGCCATCGCCTTAACCCCCGCTTCGTCGACGTGCTCCAGGTGGTCGGCCGACAGGGCGCCGAACTCGGCGGCCAGCCCGGCGCCGCCCAAATTGGACAGCTGCTCGGCATGAAGCTTGACCGGCAGGCCTTGCGCCCGCGCCGCCTCGAACACCCGCCGCGTCTGGTCCGGGGTGAAGCCAATGCCCTCGCAGAAGGCATCGACCGCGTCGGCCAGTCCGTCGGCCCGGACCGCGGGAAGCTGCGCCTCGCACACCGCTTGAATGTAGGCATCCGCGTCGCCGTCCGCCTCCGGCGGCACGGCATGGGCGCCCAAATAGCTGGTGCGGACCGTGACCGGCCGCTCGCGCTGGAGCCGTCGGGCGACGCGCAACATCTTCACTTCGTTGTCGGTGTCGAGACCATAGCCGGACTTGATCTCGATCGTCGTCACACCTTCCGCTATGAGCGCATCAAGACGCGGCAGCGACTGCGCCAGCAACGCATCCTCGCCGGCCGCCCGCGTCGCGCGCACGGTGGAGACGATGCCGCCGCCGGCGCGGGCGATCTCCTCGTAGGTGGCCCCTTGCAGCCGCTGCTCGAACTCCCCGGCACGGTCGCCGGCATAGACGAGATGGGTGTGACAGTCGATGAGACCCGGCGTCACCCACCGGCCCTCCAGGTCACTCCGATGCTCGGTCTCGAAGGCGGGAAGCTCGCGGCTCGGCCCGACCCATAGGATTCGACCCTCGGCGGCCGCGATCGCCGCCCCTTCGAGGGCGCCGTAGGCGGTAGGCCCTTCCCGCATGGTGGCGATACGGGCGTTGGTCCAAATCCGGTCGGCCCACACCGGACATTCTCCCTTGTCCCTTATTATGTCTATACAATTAATTTGCCTGGCCCGCCACGCTATTGTATCGACATTCCGGCGGTCCGGGACATGGCAACGACGCGGCTTTATTTCGAACACGCGCTTCTCCCCGAGGGATGGGCGCGGGACGTCTCGATCGAGGTGGACGCCGAGGGCTGGATCACCGCCGTCGAGGCGAACGCCCAGCCGTCGCCGGCCGGGGTCGACGGCGGCATCGCCGTCCCTGGGATCGCCAACCTGCACAGCCACGCCTTCCAGCGCGGCATGGCCGGACTTGCCGAAAGGAGGGGGCCGGGCGAGGACGGCTTCTGGACCTGGCGTGAGACGATGTACCGGTTCCTCGACCGCCTGACCCCGGACGACGTCACGGCCATCGCGGCCCAGCTCTATGGGGAAATGCTGGAGGCTGGCTTCACCGCGGTGGCCGAGTTCCACTACCTGCATCACCGCCCCGACGGCTCCCCTTACGCCGACCGCGGGGCGATGGCGGCGGCCATCGCCGAAGCCGCCGTCGAAACTGGGATCGGCCTCACTCTGCTGCCGGTGTTCTATGCGAGCGGCGGCTTCGGCGGGGAGCCGGTGCAGGGGTCCCAGCTTCGCTTCTACAACGACCTGGACGGCTTCACCCGATTGGCCGAGCGGGTGCGCGAGATCGCCCGTGGCTTGCCGCATGCCGCGATCGGCACCGCCGCTCACTCGTTGCGGGCGGTGACCCCGGAAACCCTGGCGGCGCTGGTGGCGGCCGAAAGAGAGGGCCCGGTCCACATCCATATCGCCGAGCAGAGACGCGAGGTCGAGGACTGCGTCGCCTGGTGCGGGCGGCGACCGGTGACTTGGCTCTTCGACCACCACGACGTGGACGAGCGCTGGTGCCTGGTGCACGCCACCCACATGACCGCGCGGGAGACACGGCGGCTGGCACGCTCCGGCGCGGTTGCGGGCCTGTGCCCGATCACCGAGGCCAATCTCGGCGACGGCATCTTCGACGGCGTGCGGTTTCTCAACGCCGGGGGCGCTTCGGCATCGGCTCCGACAGCCACGTGTTCGTCGGCGCCGCCGAGGAGCTGCGGCTATTCGAGTACTCGCAGCGCCTGCGCGACCGGGCACGTAATCGCCTGGTCGCGCCGGGCGGCTCCACCGGCCGCGCGCTCATCGACGGCGCCGTCGCCGGCGGCAGCCAGGCGCTGGGCCGCCGCGCCGGGGCGC
>JBHICX010000023.1:0-13837 GCA_046759805.1 Kiloniellales bacterium
CCCCGTAAGGCTTGCCGATGCCGCCCATGATGGCGGCCGCGAACACCGGCAGCAGGAGATTCCAGCCCATGATGGGTTGCAGCCGCGTGTCCATGGCTAAGAATATTCCGGCCCCCGCGGCAAGCGCGGCGCCCAGCGC
Organism: Kiloniellales bacterium; assembly: GCA_046759805.1. GTDB lineage: Bacteria > Pseudomonadota > Alphaproteobacteria > JBHICX01 > JBHICX01 > JBHICX01. The sequence goes on from JBHICX010000023.1 coordinate 140, forward strand.
CCAGGTCCACATGATGACGCGCTCGGTGTCGATGCCGGTGACTTGCGCGAGATCCACATTGTCGCTCATCGCGCGCATGGCCTTGCCCATCTTGGTGTACTGCAGGAACAGATGGAGCAGGACCACGAGAATGATGGCGCCCACCAGGATCGTGACATGATCGGGCTTGAGGCGCAGGCCGAGGAGGTAGAACGGCATCCGGATTCCCGGCTCGTAAACCTGGCTCTGCGGGCCCCAGATGAGCTGGATCAGGCTGCGCAGCATGAGCGCCACGCCGAACGAGGAGATCAACAGGATGACCGGCGCCGTCCGACGCAGGTGCTTGTACAGGGCACGGTCGATCGCAATCGCGACCGCGGCGCCACCGGCCAGGGCGACGGGAAAGGCGGCATAGAGCGGCCAGCCCAGCCCGACGACGCAGGCCAGGGCGAAATAGGCGCCGACCGCCATCATGTCGCCGTGGGCGAAATTGGCGAAGCGCAGGATGCCATAGAGCAGGGACAGGCCGACGGCGCCCAGCGTGATGATGCTGCCCAACACGATGCCGAAGATGAGGAGCTGAAGGATCTCAGTCACGCCGCACCCACCGTCTTCCCCTCATCCGCCAAGGAACATTTCCGCCACGTTGGGGTTGGCCAGCAGGTTGGGGCCGGTGTCTTCGAACCGGCTTCGGCCCATGGTCATGAGGTAACCGCGATGGGCGAAGCTGAGGGCGTGCTTTGCGTTCTGCTCGACCATGAGAAGGCTGATCCCGAGGTCGTTGATGGCCCGGATCTGCTCGAAGATGAGCTCGACGACCCGGGGGGAGAGACCCGCCGTCGGCTCGTCCAGCATCAAAAGTCGCGGCTCCAGCATCAGCGCCCGGCCAATCGCCACCATCTGCCGCTCGCCGCCGGAAAGCGAACCCGCGGCCTGGCGCCGCCTTTCCTTGAGCGGTGGGAATATCTGGTAGACGCCCTCCAGCTGAGCCGAGAAATCGTCGCTGCGGATAAACGCGCCCATCTCCAGGTTTTCTTTGACGGTGAGGGAGGGAAAGACGTTGTACTCCTGGGGCACGTAGCACATGCCGCGGCGGACGATAATGTCGGTCCTCAGGTTGGTGATCTCCTCGCCGCCGAAGTAGATGTGGCCTTCGCGCACCGCCACCAGGCCGAAGATGGCCTTCATCACCGTCGACTTCCCGGCGCCGTTGGGGCCGATGACCACGGCGATCTCACCGGCCTCGACCCTGAGGTTGACGCCGTGAAGGATGTCGGCGCCACCGTAGCCGCCGTATATACCGTTCACCTCGAGCAGGCTCATCGCCGGATTTGCCCCTTCCCCCCACCCAGGGCACACAACACCCGCCACCGCCGGGGAGCATTGGCCCGCTATTGGCTGCGGCCAGGCCCTCCTCGAGCGGGTTGCCGTCAACGGCTAATGCGCGTGTCCCTGGGGCACCTCCGTCTGCATGTCCACCACGCCGCCGCCGAGATAGGCCTCGACGACGGCTTCGTTGCGCCGAATCTCGTCCATGCTGCCTGCGGCGAGCACTTGCCCCTGGACCATGACGATGATCGGGTCGCAGAGCTTGGCGATCATGTCCATGTCGTGCTCGATCACACAGAAGGTATAGCCGAATTCCTCGTTAAGCCGGAGGATGTTGTCGGTCAATTTGGCGAGCAAGGTGGGGTTCACTCCGGCCCCGGGCTCGTCGAGCAGCACCACGCGGGCATCGGACATCATCGCCCGACCGAGTTCCAAAAGCTTCTTCTGGCCCCCAGACAGGTTGCCGGCAAGCTCGTTCTTGACCTCGGAGAGCTGCAAGAAATCGATGATCTCCACCGCTTTGCGGCGCAGTTCGCGCTCCTCGCGCCGCACCTTGCCCCAGCGCAGCCAAGCCGAAAACAGCGACTCACCCGACTGCCCGCCGGGCACCACCATCAGGCTTTCCAACACCGTCATGCGACTGAAGGCGTGCGGGATCTGGAAGGTGCGGACCAGCCCCAGGCGAAATAGCTGGTGCGGCGCCGTGCCGGTAATGTCACGGCCGGCGAGTTCGATGCGGCCGGAGTTGGGCCGCATGAAGCCGGTGACGATATTGAACAGCGTGGTCTTGCCGGCGCCGTTGGGGCCGATGAGGCCGGTGATGGTACCTTCGGCAATGTCCAGGGAACAGCTATTCACGGCGCAAATGCCGCCGAACGTCTTGACGACTTCGTGAACCGAAATCACGGGTGGAGGACCTCCAAAAAAGTCGCATGAAGCGTGGTTGCGGGCTCGATATTATAGACGTTCGACACGAAACGATAGGGACGTGACACCGAAGCGGCGGAAGATCGAAGTCTTGTTTTACGGGGGTGCCACCCGGAAGCCCGGCTCATTGCTCATCATTCGTCCGAGGCGCCGGCAGGGCCTCAACGGGCGGCACATCGCCGAGTTCTGGTCGAGTACAGGAAAGCTTGGCCAAGCGACCTAAGCTTGGATTAGCCGCTAGTCACGCCCGAGCATCGCCCCGAGCCATCAGGGGGGACGGTCACACCGCAAGTTGGCGAACCGCGCGGCGCGCGGTCCGTTCGGCTAATCCAACAGGGTCAGCCGCGAGCCGCCGGCTTTCGGGTGCGACGTCGTCCGCCCTTCCGGCCGGCCCTGCGGCCCAGGCCGATCTTCTTGGCAAACTCGGATCGCTGCTTGGCGTAGTTCGGCGCCACCATCGGGTAATCCGACGGCAGGCCCCACTTCGCCCGATACTCGTCCGGCGTCATGTTGTAGGTGGTGCGCAAGTGCCGCTTCAGCATCTTCAGCTTCTTGCCGTCCTCCAAACAGACGATGTAGTCGGGCTTGACCGAGCGGCGGATCGGCACCACCGGGCTCGCCGGTTCGGCCTGCAGCTCGCCACCGCCGCCGTGTAGCGCACTCAGCGACTTGTGGACGGCGCCAATGACCTCGGAAATCTGAGAAGCCGGCAACATATTATTGCCGACATAAGCGGCGACGACCTCGGTCGTCATCCGAAGGATGTCTTCCTGGCTAACTTTTTCCTGTGTCTTTTCGCTCATTGCCCCCAGGCCTCTAACAAATCTCCCCAAAGCGAACCTCGTTCTTGCACATTCGTTTTATGTTGTCAATTCCCGTCAAAGCTCTCCTGAGTATTTAGTTCTTGAGCGTCCGAAGCTGTGAATAATACCCACTAGCAAACACGGATCGCGGTGAAATGCGACGGCTTGGCCGGCGCCGCCCCCTGCGGGGTTCGCGGACCCGAGGGGTCGCGTCCCCGATGTGATGCGATACCTAGTGGGGGTACTTCTCTCGCCTCCCGACATATGGTAACGTCCGTCGATTCCCTGACCCGAGCTCCGGCCATGTCGCAAGCCAGCCAGCCGCGCCAACGCCGCAAGGACGCCGTCGCCATCGCCGCCGACCATGCGGGGTTTGCGCTCAAGCAGATCCTCGCCGACGAGTTGCGGACCATGGGGTATGAGGTGCTCGACCTGGGGACCGACGGGCCGCGGGCGGTCGACTATCCGGATTACGGACGGGCGGTCGCGGAGGCGGTGGCCGAGGGCCGGGCAGGTCGCGGGGTGGTGGTCTGCGGCACCGGCATCGGCGTGTCCATTGCCGCCAACCGGGTCCCGGGGGTGCGCGCGGCGGTGTGCCACGACTCGGTGTCGGCCCGGTTGTCGCGCCAGCACAACGATGCCAATGTCCTGGCAGTCGGCGGCCGGCTCCTTGGCGTGGAGACCGCGAAGGATTGCCTGAAGGTGTTCATGGAAACGGCGTTCGAGGGGGGGCGCCACCGAAGCCGCGTCGCAAAGCTGGGCTGAGCGCCCGGTATCGCCCGGCATTGAGGGGGACAATGTCGCAGACCACGACGGTTGCTCCGAGTTCGGACCTGCACGTGCGATTCTTCGGTCAGGGCCTTGCCGAGGCCGACCGGCCGATCGCGCGGGCGCTGGCCGCCGAGTTGCGGCGGCAGCAGGAGACCATCGAGCTGATCGCCTCGGAGAACGTGGTGTCCACGGCCGTGTTGGAGGCCCAGGGATCGGTGCTGACCAACAAGTACGCCGAGGGATATCCAGGGCGGCGATACTACGGCGGCTGCGGGCATGTCGACGTGGCCGAGACATTGGCCATCGAGCGGGCGAGACGGCTGTTCGACTGTGCCTGGGCGAACGTGCAGCCGCATTCCGGCTCCCAGGCCAACCAGGCGGCGTTTTTGGCGCTCATGCGGCCGGGCGATGCCATCATGGGCATGTCGCTCACCGCCGGCGGTCACCTGAGCCACGGCGCGGCGCCCAACCTCTCCGGCAAGTGGTTCCAGGCGGTGTCATACGGCGTGCGGCGCGACGACGGGCGGATCGATTACGATCAGGTCGAGCGCCTCGCCCGCGACCATCGCCCCCGACTCGTCATCGCTGGCGGCTCGGCCTATCCGCGCAACATCGACTTCGCCCGCTTCCGCGGCATCGCCGACGCGGTCGGCGCCTATCTCATGGTCGACATGGCGCATTTTGCCGGGCTGGTCGCCGCCGGGGTGAACCCGAGCCCGCTCCCGCATGCCCATGTGGTCACCGCCACCACCCACAAGACGCTGCGCGGCCCGCGCGGCGGCCTGATCCTGAGCCATGACCAGGCGCTTGGAAAGAAGATCGACGCGGCGGTGTTTCCGGGCCTGCAGGGCGGCCCGCTGATGCATGTGATCGCGGCCAAGGCGGTGGCCTTCAGTGAGGCCTTGACACCCGAGTTCAGGACCTACGCGGCCGACGTGGTGGAGAACGCCAAGACCCTGGCCGCGGCGCTCGCCGAGGCCGGCCTCGACATCGTGTCCGGCGGCACCGACACGCACCTCGTCTTGGTCGACCTCAGGCCCAGGCGGCTCACCGGCCGGCTCGCCGAGGAAAGCCTGGAGCGCGCCGGCATAACCTGCAACAAGAATATGGTTCCATTCGATCCGCAAACGCCGAAGGTGACCTCGGGAATCCGGCTTGGCACGCCGGCCGCCACGTCCCGGGGCTTTGGGCCGGCCGAGTTTCGCAGGGTCGGCGAGTTGATCGTCGAGGTGCTGGACGGACTTTGCGCCGATCCTGAGGACAACCGGCGGGCCGAAGAGGTGGTGCGCGCCAAGGTGGTCGATCTGTGCCGGCGCTTTCCGATCTATGAAACCGCGGGGCGGCGGTGACGCCGGCGCCGCACCAGGAAGGGGAGGGCGAAGCCGATGCGCTGTCCGTTCTGCGGCAATAACGACACACAGGTAAAGGACTCGCGGCCCACCGAGGACAACACGGCCATCCGCCGCCGGCGTCATTGTCCGGATTGCGGCGCCCGCTTCACCACCTTCGAACGGGTGCAGCTGCGCGAGCTGGTGGTGCTCAAGAAGGACGGCCAGAAGGAGCGGTTCGACCGCGACAAGCTGGCTCGCTCGATGTACATCGCCCTGCGCAAGCGTCCGGTGGAGGGCGAGCGCGTGGAACGGGTGGTCAACGGCATCGTCCGCCAGTTGGAGAGCCTCGGCGAAACCGAGATCCCGGCCGGGATGATCGGCGAGTTGGTGATGGAGGCGCTGGCGCGGCTCGACCCGGTGGCCTATGTCCGATTCGCCTCGGTGTACCGGAACTTCCGCGAGGCCAAGGATTTCGAGGACTTCATAGGCACCCTGGGTGACGACCGCTGACCCCGCCGATCGGCGCCACATGTTGGCCGCGCTGGCGCTGGCGCGGCGCGGCCTCGGCCGGGTCTGGCCAAATCCCGCGGTCGGCTGTGTCCTGGTCGCAGGCGGCCGGGCGGTGGGGCGCGGCTGGACCCAACCCGGCGGCCGGCCGCATGCGGAAACCGAGGCACTCGGCCGCGCCGGGATGCATGCCCGAGGCGCCACCGCCTACGTGACGCTGGAACCCTGCAGCCACCACGCGGCGTCGCCGCCCTGCACGGCGGCCCTCATCGACGCCGGGGTCAAGCGGGCGCTCATCGCGCTCGAGGATCCGGACCCGCGGGTTTCCGGGTCCGGGATCGCCCGGTTGCGCGACAGCGGGGTCGAGGTGGAGGTAGGCCTGTGCGGCGAGGCGGCGGCGGCGGTCAACGCCGGCTTCCTGAAACGGGTCACCGAGGGCCGGCCGCTGGTGACCTGGAAGACTGCGACCACGCTCGACGGCCGCATCGCCACCCACGGCCTCGACAGCACCTGGATCACCGGCGAGGCGGCGCGCGCCCGCGCCCACCTCCTGCGGGCCAGCCACGACGCGGTGCTCATCGGCGCCGCCACCGCGGCCGAGGACGATCCGATGCTCGACTGCCGCCTGCCGGGCCTCGAGGACCGCTCGCCGGTGCGGGTGGTGGTCGACGCCCATCTGCGGTTGCCGCTGACCGCCAAGCTGGTGTCGACCGCCGGTCGGCTGGCGACCTGGCTGGTGACGTGCAGCGGCGGCGATCGGGAACGGCTGGCCGCCTATCGCAAGGCCGGCGTCAAGATCATCAAGCTGGCCCCGGACCGGGACGGCTATCCGGACCCGGGCAACATGCTGCGCCGGCTGGCCGCCCGGGGCCTCACCCGGGTGCTGGTCGAGGGCGGCAGCCACATCGCCGCGGCCCTGTTGCGCCGCGACCTGGTCGACCGCATCGCCTGGTTCCGGGCCGGCAAAGTGGTCGGCGGCGACGGCGTGCCGGCGGCCCAGGGATTCGGCGTCGAGCGCCTGGATAACGCGCCGGGTTTCGAGCGCCAATCGGTGATCGAGCTCGGACCCGACCTGCTGGAGCTGCTGACCCGGCGGCGCTGACGCCCTGGGCGGGACTTTCCCGGCCATCGGGACTATCTTCTGCGGGGCACCTTGATCCATGGAGAGCCCATGTTCACGGGGATCGTCAGCGACGTCGGGCGGGTGCGCGCAATCGAACGGCCGGGCGATACGCGTTTCAGCATCCAGACCGCCTACGACACCTCGGCGATTCGGCCAGGCGCCTCGATCGCCTGCGCCGGCGCCTGTTTGAGCGTCGTCGACAAGGGGGCCAGCTGGTTCGCGGTGGACGCCTCGGCGGAGACCCTGGCCAGGACCACGCTCGGCGGCTGGCGGGTTGGCACCCCGGTCAACCTGGAACGGGCGCTCCGCGTCGGCGACGAGCTCGGCGGTCACCTGGTGTTCGGCCATGTGGACGGCGTCGCCGCGCTTAGCCGGCGCCGGGCCGAGGGGGCGAGCCTTAGCCTGACCTTCGAGGCCCCCGAGGCCCTGGTCCGGTTCCTCGCCCCCAAGGGCTCGGTGGCGCTGGACGGCGTGTCGCTGACCGTCAACCGGGTCGACGGGCGGCACTTCGGCGTCAACGTCATCGAGCACACGGCGAAACACACCACCCTGGGGGCGCTTCATCCCGGCGACCAGGTCAATCTGGAAATCGACATGTTGGCGCGCTACGTTGGGCGCCTTTGTGGAGCGGAGTAGGGCGTGAGCTTCGGCAAGTACAAGTCCTCGATCGAGGAGATCATCGAGGAGGCGCGCAACGGCCGGATGTTCATCCTGGTCGACGACGTCGGCCGCGAGAACGAGGGCGACCTGGTGATCCCGGCGCAGATGGCGACGCCGGCGGCGATCAACTTCATGGCCACCCACGGTCGCGGGCTGATCTGCCTGTCGCTCACCCGGGAGCGGGTCGAGGAGCTGGGGCTGCCGCTGATGATGCGGCGCAACGCCACCCGCCACCAGACCGCCTTCACGGTGTCGATCGAGGCCAAGGATGGGGTCACCACCGGCATCTCGGCACCGGATCGGGCGCGCACCATCGCGGTCGCCATCGACCCGACCCGAGGTGGCGACGACATCGCCACCCCGGGCCACATCTTCCCGCTGGTGGCGCGCGCCGGCGGCGTCCTGGTGCGCGCCGGCCACACCGAGGCGGCGGTCGACATCGCCCGGCTCGCCGGGCTCAGCCCGTCCGGCGTGGTCTGTGAGATCATGAACGACGACGGCACCATGGCGCGCCGCCAGGACCTGGTGAAGTTCGCGGCTACCCATGGGCTGAAGATCGCGGTGATCGCCGATCTCATCGCCTATCGGCTGCGCCATGACCGGATCATCGAGCGCAGCCTGGAGACCACGCTCGAAAGCCGCTTCGGCGGCGGGTTCCGGATGCTGGTCTATATCAATCGGGTGGCCTATGCCGAGCACATCGCCCTCGTCAAGGGCGATGTCGAGACACCGCAGCCGGTGCTGGTCCGCGTGCATGCGCTCAACGTCCTGGACGACGTGCTGGGCGACACCTCGCGCGGCAAGGGCGGCGAGCTCGAGGCGGCGATCCGGATGGTGGCCGAGGCCGGGCGCGGCGCCATCGTGCTGATCCGCGAACCGCACCCCACCAGCCTGTCGGACCGGGTGCGCCAGATGCTTGGCGAAGGGCCCGCCGAGGGTGTCGAGCTGCGCGACTACGGTGTCGGCGCTCAGATCCTGCTCGACCTCGGGATCAAGGAAATGGTGCTGCTGTCCAATACCCAACGAACCATCATCGGCCTGGACGGCTACGGGCTCAAGGTGGTCGATCGGCGCCCGATTTCGGTATCTTGAGTCCAGGGTAGGAGGAGGAGCGCGCCGCATGGCTGCTGCCAGGGCGCCCATGGTCCTGATCGTGCAGGCGCGGTTCTACGAGGACATCGCGGATGAGTTGATGCGCGGCGCCGTCGCCGCCTTGCAGGAGGCCGGCGCCCGCCATGAAAGCGTGGTCGTGCCCGGCGCCTTCGAGATCCCGGCGGCGATCCGCTTGGCCGTGCGGGCCATGGAAAACAACCCCCAACGCTTTCGCTTCGACGGCTTCGTGGCGCTGGGCTGCGTGATCCGTGGCCAGACCAGCCATTACGAATATGTCTGCGCCGAAAGCGCCCGTGGCCTCCAGCACCTGGCGGTGACCTACGGCCTGGCCATCGGCTACGGCATCCTGACGGTGGACGATGTCGAACAGGCCCGGATGCGGGCGTCCGTCGCCGGCAGGAACAAGGGCGGTGAGGTGGCGCGCACCTGCCTGCGCATGATCGAGCTCAAGCGCCACTTCATGCTCGATCACTGATGTCCGGGTCGCCCGCCGCGAACCGGCCCCGGGAGGCGGCGTCGGCGCGCCGGGCGGCGCGGCTCGCCGCCGCGCAGGCGCTGTACCAGATCGAGCTAACCGGTGCCGCGGCCGCGACCGTGTTGGAGGAGTTCCTGCACCACCGGCTCGGCGCCGACGCCGAGGCCGGCGGCCTCGCCGGCGCCGACCGGGCGCTGTTCGCCGACCTAGTCGAGGGCACCTGGAGGCAGCGCCGGGAAATCGACCGCATGTTGTCGCAAGCGCTCATCGAATCGTGGCCGCTCAACCGGCTTGACGCCACCCTGCGGGCGATCCTGAGGGTCGGCGTCTACGAGCTATTGGCGCATGGCGAGGTGCCGGTCCCGGTGGTGATCAACGAGTATATCGAGCTGGCGCATGCCTTCTTCGGCGGCAAGGAGCCGGGCCTGGTGAACGCGGTGCTGGACCGGATCGCGCCGGCCGCGCGCCAGCCGCAAGCGCAAGGTGATGAAGGGTGAGCGCCGGTTCGCGCGCAACCCGGAGGAAGCGCGGCGGTGGCGCAGGATTGCTTGGCGAGTTCGAGCGCATCGCCCGCTTCTTTGCGCCGCTCGCCGGCGATTGGCCGGGGGCGCTGGGGCTCATCGACGATGCGGCGCTGGTCGACCTGGCGGCAGGTCGGACCCTGGTGGTGACCGCCGATGCCCTGGTCGCCGGGGTGCACTATCCGGCCGACGAGGCCGCCGACCTGGTGGCTGCGCGGCTGGTGCGGGTCAATCTTTCCGACCTCGCCGCCATGGGCGCGCGGCCGCTTGCCTATCTCATCACTCTGGCGCTGCCGGCGGAGATCGACGACGAATGGCTGCAGCGCTTCGCCGGCGGGCTCAAACGCGAGCAAGCGGCCTATCACATCACGCTCATCGGCGGCGACAGCGTCGCCACCCCCGGCCCAACATGCCTGTCGCTGACTGCGCTTGGCAGCGTCCCCGAGGGCCGGGCGCTGCGCCGCGACGGGGCGCAGGCCGGTGACCTGGTGCTGGTCTCCGGCTCGATCGGTGACGCGGCGCTGGGGCTGATCGCGCTCAAGGGCGACCTCGACGGCGTCGGCGCGAAACATCGCGCGCAGCTCGTTGACCGCTACCGATTGCCGCGGCCACGCGTCGCCCTGGGAGAGCGGCTGGTGGGCCTGGCGCATGCGGCCCTGGACGTCTCGGATGGGCTGGTCGCCGACCTCGCTCATATCTGCACCGCGTCGGGCGTCGGCGCGGTGATCGAAGCCGACAGGCTGCCGCTGTCGCCGGCGGCTCGGGCGGCATTGCCGGCGGTCGGGCTGGCCCCGGTGCTCGGCGGCGGCGACGATTACGAGCTGTTGTTCACCATCGCCCCCGGCAACGGCGGCCGCGTGGCCGAGCTGGCCCGCAGCCTCGATCTGGCGCTCACCGAGATCGGTCGGATTCGCGCCGGGACCGGCGTCACGGTGGTGGACCGCGACGGCCGCGAGATCCCGGTGCCTCGGCCCGGCTACCGGCATCGTTGAGCCACCGGGTCAGCCCGGTGGCCCGCCATGCGCTGTCACGCGCCGGCCCCCGCGGCTTGACGCCCGGCGGCGGTTGCGGCTTGGCGCCGCTTCTGGCATTTTCCGGCGGTCTTCGGCGGGCCGTGCGCGGCCATGGCGCCGCTCAATCTTCTCGCATCCGATTGGGAAATCCCTGATGCCTGCGACCGTGCTGTTTGCCATCGCCTGTGGCTTGCTGGCCTGCGCGTATGGGGTTTGGGCCTCGCATTCGGTGTTGTCGGCGGATGCGGGCACGCCGCGCATGCAGCAGATCGCGGCCGCCATCCAGGAGGGCGCCAGCGCGTATCTGAACCGCCAGTATCTGACCATTGCCATGGTCGGGGTGGTGGTTTTTCTGGTGCTGTGGATACTGCTCGACCGCTGGGTGGCGATCGGCTACCTGATCGGCGCCTCTCTCTCGGGCGCCACCGGATATATCGGCATGAACGTCTCGGTGCGCGCCAACGTGCGCACCGCCGAGGGCGCCCGCCAGGGCCTTGAGCGCGGGCTTGGGCTCGCCTTCCGCGCCGGCGCGGTGACCGGCATGCTGGTCGCCGGGCTGGCGCTGCTCGCGGTCTCGGTCTACTACGCCGTCCTGCTTGAGATCGGCGCCGAGGGGCGCGATCTGGTGGACCCGCTGGTCGGCCTCGGGTTCGGGGCCTCGCTCATTTCGATCTTCGCGCGGCTCGGCGGCGGCATCTTCACCAAGGGCGCGGACGTCGGCGCCGACCTGGTGGGCAAGGTGGAGGCCGGCATCCCCGAGGACGACCCGCGCAACCCGGCGGTGATCGCCGACAATGTCGGCGACAACGTGGGCGACTGCGCCGGCATGGCCGCCGATCTGTTCGAGACCTACGCCGTCACCGTGGTGGCCACCATGGTGCTAGCCTCGATCTTCTTCGCCGGCACCGAGATCATGCCGGCGATGATGGCCTATCCACTGGCTATCGGCGGGGTGTGCATCGCCGCCTCCGTCGTTGGCACCTTCTTCGTGCGCCTGGGCCGGAGGCAGAACATCATGGGCGCCTTGTACAAGGGGTTCATCGCCTCGGCGGTGCTATCGCTCCTGGGGCTCATCCCGGTGACCTCCTGGGTGATCGGCATGACCGAGCCGCTGGCGGACGCCCCGTTCCAGGGCTGGCACCTGTATTCCTGCGGCATCATCGGGCTGGTGATCACCGGCCTCATCATCTGGGTGACCGAGTACTACACCGGCACCCACTACCGGCCGGTGCAGAGCATCGCCACGGCCTCGACTACCGGTCACGCCACCAACGTCATCCAGGGGCTCGCCGTGTCGATGGAGGCGCCGGCGATCCCGGCGTTGGTGATCGTCGCCGGCATCATCACCAGCTACATCATCGCCGGCCTGTTCGGGGTGGCGATCGCGGTCACCACGATGCTGGCCCTGGCCGGCGTGGTGGTGGCGCTGGATGCCTACGGGCCGGTCACCGACAACGCCGGCGGCATCGCCGAGATGGCCGAGCTGGAGGCAGAGGTGCGCAAGACCACGGACGCGTTGGACGCGGTCGGCAATACCACCAAGGCGGTGACCAAGGGCTATGCCATCGGCTCCGCCGGCCTCGGCGCCCTGGTGCTGTTCGCGGCCTATACCCTCGATCTAGAGCGGTTCATGCAAGAGGGTCGGATCGCGGTCGAGGCGGTCAGCTTCACCTTGAGCAACCCCTACGTCGTGGCCGGCCTCTTGATCGGCGGCCTGCTGCCGTATCTGTTCGGCGCCCTCGGCATGACCGCGGTCGGCCGCGCCGCTGGCTCGGTGGTGCTCGAGGTTCGCCGCCAGTTCAAGGAGATCGAGGGCATCATGGACGGCACCGGCAAGCCGGAATACGGCACCTGCGTGGATATGCTGACCAAGCGCGCGATCAGGGAGATGATCGTGCCTTCGATGCTGCCGGTGCTGTCGCCGATCGTGGTCTACCTGATCGTGGTGATGATCGCCGGCCAAGGGGCGGCGCTGACCACGGTGGGGGCGATGCTGCTTGGCGTCATCGTCACCGGCCTGTTCGTGGCCATATCCATGACCGCGGGCGGCGGCGCCTGGGACAACGCCAAGAAGTTCATCGAGGACGGCCATCACGGCGGCAAGGGCTCGGAAGCGCACAAGGCGGCGGTCACCGGCGACACCGTCGGCGATCCCTACAAGGACACCGCCGGGCCGGCGGTCAACCCGATGATCAAGATCACCAACATCGTGGCGCTGCTGTTGCTCGCCGTTCTAGCGCACTGAGCCGTGCTTAGCCCAGCCCGGCCAGCCGGGTTTCGAACCCGTCCGGTGGAGCGTTTCATTTCGGGGGCGAAGCGTTCGTTGTTGTCAGGGCGTACAAGGCTTCCGATATATTAGGGACCATGGACCGCGACGAAGCGATGGCAAAGCTGAACGGCTACGCCGATGCCATAAGGGCACGCGGCGCGACGTCGCTTTATCTTTTCGGCTCTGCTGTGCGCGACGATGCGAAGGCCGAAAGCGATCTGGATCTGTTCATCGACTATGATCCCAAGAAGAAATTTTCATTGGTTGATCTCGTCGGCATCAAACTCTTTCTCGAGGACGAACTCGGTATCGAAATTGATGTCACGACCCGCGACAGCCTGCATCCGATGTTGCGTAAGAACATCGAGAAATCGGCAGTGCGCGTGTTCTGATGGCGCGCACGGCCGGCCATACGATCCACGACATCCTTGAAACGATCGCGCGCATTCAAGGAAAAACCGCCGACAAGACCCTTGCGGAATTCGAAGCGGACTGGGAATTGCGGTTCATTGTCGAGCGCGGGATCGAAATCATCTCCGAAGCGAGTCGGGGCCTTCCCGCCGAACTCAAGGTGACGAGGCCCGACATCGAGTGGCGCAGCATCGCTGGTATTGGCAGCGTGCTCCGGCATGAGTACCACACGATTTCGAACAAGGTCATTTGAGACGTTGTTCAATCCAAATTGCCGCTGCTCAGGGCGGCGATTGAAGGCATCGCATCGAAACTAAAGGAGTGAGCTGCGGCTGGCCGAGGGCTCGGAGGCGCACAAGGCCGCGGTGACTGGCGATACCGTCGGCGATCCCTACAAGGACACCGCCGGCTCGGCGGTCAACCCGATGATCAAGATCACCAACATCGTGGCGCTGCTGTTGCTCGC
>JBHICX010000024.1:0-13819 GCA_046759805.1 Kiloniellales bacterium
CGCATAATCGAACCGGCGGCGCGCCCGGTCAATAGCCGGCGGGACGGCCGGTGCTACGGCAACCCCGCCGCTCCATGGCCCCACAAAAGGGGAAGCACGTGTCGTGCCCCGCAACCGGCCCCGGATGTCACTCATCAAGCCCAACTGCGGGCGGCCAGTGTCCGGCGCCAGGATACGATTAGTCGGCGGTGCGCTGGTTGCTGATCGGTGACCACATCAAGGTGGTCGATCCGCCACGGCTCCTGGTAACGAACCGCCGCTCACGCAGATCGCAACGCTAACGACCGTCCTCGGGGTGGGAGACCGGACGCTGAAGAAACGCCGGTACGTGGTCACCGAGGCCGACGACGGTCCGCTCCGGCGGCGCCGTCTCAGCCTCGCGACCCTGCCTCCTGCCCTTGCCGGTCTGCTTGGTGCCGCCCGTGCGTCGGCGCCGGGGGCGGGAAACACGGGACGAGGGGGTGTCGCTGTCCGCGGCTTTCTTCCGCCTCTTCTGACGGCCGCTGGCCGACCGGCGGCGCTGGGGTTGGTCGGCCTTGGTTCGATCTTGGCGCCGAGGCCCGGCGTCGCCGAAACCGTCGAGCTTGATCCTCTCGATCGGCCGACCGATGAGCTTGACGATCCTGTCGAGCGCCGTCGTGTCCTCGGGGGTGGCGATCACGAAGGACCGCCCCTCGCGGCCGGCGCGGCCGGTGCGGCCGATGCGGTGGACGTAGTCCTCCGGGTTGTGCGGCACGTCGAAGGTGAACACATGCGACATGAATTCGATGTCGAGCCCGCGCGCCGCCACGTCGGAGCAGACCAGGATCGGAATCTCGCCGGCCCGGAACCTGTCCAAGGTCTCCATGCGGTGCGCCTGGGCCATGTCGCCGTGCAGCGCGTCGGCGGCGAAGCCGTGGCGCTTCAGCGAGCGGGTGAGCACGCCGATGTCGCGCTTGCGGTTGCAGAACACCAGCGCGTTGGAGACCTTCTCGCGATGCAGGAGCGCACGCAACGCCCGGCGCTTGTCCATGGCGTCGACCATGACCATGTGCTGTTGCACCAGTTCGGCCGGCGTGGCCGGAGGATCGACCACGATCTGCTTGGGGTTGAGCAAGAACCGATCGGCCAGGCCCCGGATCTCGGGCATCATGGTGGCCGAGAACATGAGTGTCTGACGGATTCGCGGCATCAGCGAGACGATGCGCTCGACGTCGGGAATGAAGCCCATGTCGAGCATGCGGTCGGCTTCGTCGATCACCAGGATCTTGACGTCGCTCAACAGCACCCTGCCGCGCTCGAAGTGGTCCAAGAGCCGGCCCGGCGTGGCGATCAACACGTCGACGCCGCGGTCGAGCCTCTGGTCCTGCTCGCTGAACGACACGCCGCCGATCAACAGCGCCATGCCGAGCTTGTGGTACTTGCCGTAGACCTCGAAATCGTCGGCGACCTGGGCCGCCAGCTCCCGCGTCGGCTCCAGGATGAGGCAGCGCGGCATGCGCGCCCGGGCCCGGCCGGTGGCCACGATGTCGAGCATCGGGAGCACGAAGCTGGCGGTCTTGCCGGTGCCGGTCTGGGCACAGCCGAGCACGTCTCGTCCCATCAGGACGTAAGGGATCGCTTGCTCTTGGATTGGTGTCGGTGTGGTATGCCCCGCTTCCTCGACGCCGCGCAGGACTTCAGGGCCCAGTCCAAGTTCAGAGAAGTTCATTCAAACGCGGCTTTACCGCTTGTCGCCAAATTGGTGGGTATTTTCAGTGTTGTAGATTGGCATGACCTACAAAAGGTCAAGCCCTGATGTCAATCCTGTTCCCCTTTGCCAAGTCGGCTTTTGACGACCACCACTTTGCGGCGAGGCCGCCGGCGTAAGCTGGCCATTGCCCCGACAGCCTATCGTATCCGAATCGGATCGCCGCGCGGCCGCTGCGGGTTATGCGTGGGCAACAGGTTGGCCATCAATTGGCGGACGAACTTCCGGAACTCGGGATCGTTCGGGGTGGCCGCGTCGGTGCTGCCCACCGCCTGGCTCAGCGGCTGCTGGCCGCGGCAGAAGGTCGCGACCACGTGGATCTTGCCGTCGTGGGCGCCGGGTCCGAGCGGCCGATCGGGATAGTAGCCGCAGATCCTGTAGCCGGTCAGCGTGTTGCCGTTGAGCAGCATGACGATGCGGTAGACCCTGCGGGCGGAGTCGTCCGGGGTGGTGGTGAAGTTGGTGCGCTTGCCCCAACGGGTGGTCGCCATGGCGGCGGTGAGGGCGCTGTCGACCACCGGTTTTGGCGCCGGGAACGGGTTACCCAGGACCACGGTCCAGAAGTCTCGGTCGTCACCGGCATAGTGCATCTCGAACGGATCGTAGCTGTCGTAGACGGACTGGACGATCTTGAAGGCTTTCGCCGGGGAGGGACCGAGCACCGCCGCCGCCGCCATTACCGCGGCGCCGCAGGCCAGCAGGAGGTGTAGAACAAGTCGTTTGGTCACGGATCTTCTCCTAGCTCGAGTCCGGTGCGGCGGCGGCCGCATCCGGGACGTCGATTTTGGGCCCAGTATAGCGCGGCGCCGGCCCAGACAATGTGAACCAGGTCACAATTCGGCGTTGTGCCTAAAAAACTCCTTATTTCAGCGCACTTAAAAGGTTATATGCCATAGCATAAAAAGGTCAAATAACAACATATTGAAAAAGAATGCTTTTCTTTGGTAGAATGTGCCTGTCCGGCTCGGGCGTGGACGACCACGAGACGCGCGCTACATTATACGGGACAACGACCAGCAAGGGGGACACGGACATGGCGCAAGCGACATTCGCGGCCGGTTGCTTCTGGGGCGTCGAGGCGGCGTTGCGGCAGGTGGACGGTGTTAGCGCCACCGCCGTCGGCTATACCGGGGGCCACACGGCGAACCCGACCTACGAGGACGTGTGCAGCGACGCCACCGGCCACGCCGAGGCGGTACGCGTCGAGTTCGACTCGGCCCGGGTCTCCTACGAGCGCCTGCTGGAGGTGTTCTGGCAGGTCCACGACCCGACCCAGTTGAACCGCCAGGGTCCGGACGTGGGCACCCAGTACCGCTCGGCGATCTTCTATCACGATGCGGATCAGGAGGCGGTGGCGCGGGCCTCCAAGGCCGGCCTGGAGTCGTCCGGCCGGCTGCGTGCCCCCGTCGTGACCGAGATCACGGCGGCCGGGCGCTTCTGGATGGCCGAGGACTACCATCAGCAATACCTGGAGAAACGCCGCCCGCTGCGGCGCGGGTGAGTCTAGGAACCCGTTACCGGCGCCCGCAAGGTCCAGGGGCCACCCCTCACACGTCCAGGTCCCGCACCAGGCGCGCGTTCTCCTGGATATAGGCGAAGCGCAGCTCGGGCTTGCGGCCCATCAGCGCCTCGATGAGCCGGGCGGTGTGCTGGCCGTCGGCCGGGCCGGCGTCGTCGGCCGGCTCGGCCAAGGTCACGCGTAACAGGCTGCGCTGGCCGGGCGCCATGGTGGTGGCGCGGAGCTGCGCCGGGCTCATCTCGCCGAGCCCCTTGAAGCGGCTCAGTTCGACTTTGCCCTTGCCCTTGAAGGGGCCGGCCAGCAGCTCCTCCTTGTGCGTCTCGTCCCGGGCGTAAGCCGATTTGCCGCCCCGGCTCAGGCGATAGAGCGGTGGTAGGGCCAGGAACAGGTGGCCGTTCTCGATGAGCTGCGGCATCTCGCGGTAGAAGAAGGTCATCAACAGGGCGGCGATATGGGCCCCATCCACGTCGGCGTCGGTCATGATCACCACCCGCTCGTAGCGTAGCCCGTCCTCGTGGTAGTCCCGGCCGACGCCGCAGCCGAGCGCCTGGATCAGGTCGCGCAGCTCCTGGTTGGCACCCATGCGCTCGGCCGACGCGCTGACGACGTTGAGGATCTTGCCACGCAGGGGCAGCACCGCCTGGGTCTCGCGGTCGCGCGCTTGCTTGGCCGAGCCACCGGCGGAGTCACCCTCGACCAGGAACAGCTCGGTGCCGGAAGCGGTGTTACGGGTGCAGTCCGCCAGCTTGCCCGGAAGCCGCGTCTTGCGGGCGGCGGTGCGGCGCTGCAGCTCCTTGGCCTGGCGTTTCTTGAGCCGCTCCTCGGCCCGCTCGGCGATGCGCTCGATAAGCCGGTTTGCCGCCTCCGGGTCGCCGGACAGCCAGTGGTCGAAGTGGTCCTTGACCGTGACTTCCACCAGCCGCGCCGCCTCCGGCGAGGCCAGCCTCTCCTTGGTCTGGCCGTGGAACTGGGGCTGGCGAATGAACACGGACAACAAGACCACGGCGCCGCCCAGCGCGTCCTCGGCGGTGATCTGGCCGGCCTTGCGGTTGCCGACCAGCTCGCCGTAACCCTTGAGGCCGCGGGCGAACGCCGCCCGCAGGCCCGATTCATGGCTACCACCCTGAGGCGTCGGCACAGTGTTGCAGTACGAGTTGAATAGGCCGTCTTCGTCCTCGGGCCAGGCGACCGCCCATTCGACCTTGCCGGCGCCGTTCGAGAAGTCGACCATGCCGGCGAACGGCTGCGGCGTGATACAGGGTCGGCCGGCCACGGTCTCCGTCAGGTGGTCGAGGAGGCCGCCGGGGAAGTGCAGCTTGGCTTGCGCCGGTACCGGGTCGTCCCGGTCGATGAGCGCGGCCTCGCATGACCAGCGGATCTCGACGCCACGGAACAGATACGCCTTGGAACGCGCCAGGCGGTACAGGCGCGCCGGGCGGAACCCGGCGTTGGCGCCGAAGATGGCCGGGTCCGGATGGAAGCTGACGGTGGTGCCGCGGCGGTTGCTCACCGGTCCCTTGTCCTCCAGCCGGCCCTGCGCCCGGCCGCGGCTGTAGGCTTGCGTCCACAGCCGCCGGTCGCGGGCCACCTCGACCCGAAGCTGATCGCATAACGCGTTCACCACCGAGATGCCGACGCCGTGCAGGCCGCCGGAGGTGTGGTAGACCTTGTCGGAGAACTTGCCGCCGGCATGCAGCTTGGTGAGGATCACCTCGAGCGCCGATTGGCCCTTGAACTTCGGGTGCGCCTCGACCGGGATGCCGCGGCCGTTGTCGCGTACCGTCACCGTGCCGCCGGCGGTGAGCTCGATCTCGATGCGACTGGCGTGGCCGGCGACGGCCTCGTCCATGGCGTTGTCGAGCGCCTCGGCGACCAGGTGGTGCAGCGCCCGCTCGTCGGTGCCGCCGATATACATCGCCGGGCGCCGGCGCACCGGCTCCAGGCCTTCCAGTACCTCGATGTCCTCGGCGGTATAGTCGCGCCTTTGGGCCTCGGCGGCGCCTTGGAATAGGTCTGCCATGGGGTCTATTATGGGATGCCGCCCTGGCCAGCGCAACCCGGATGCAGTGGGCCGCACAAGGGGAGCTTACAAGATATAGTGTCATGCCGGCCAAGGGGGGCGCAGGCCGGGAGGCCGGTCGATGCCTGAGACGACATCCGAGCCGCGCGGCGAGCTGGCCCTCCGCACCTCGCCGAGGCCGGCCGACACCAAGGCCAGGGGCGATATCTTCGGCGGCTGGCTGTTGGCGCAGATGGACGTCGCCGGCGGG
This sequence comes from Kiloniellales bacterium, assembly GCA_046759805.1. Taxonomy (GTDB): domain Bacteria; phylum Pseudomonadota; class Alphaproteobacteria; order JBHICX01; family JBHICX01; genus JBHICX01. Next base: position 5,519 of record JBHICX010000024.1, read on the forward strand.
ATCACGGCCCAGGCGCGGGCCGGCGGCAGGGTCGCCACCGTGGCCATCGATTCGATGTCCTTTCACCGGCCGGTGTATGTTGGTGACGTGCTGTGCGTGTATGCGGAGTTGCTGAGGGTCGGGCACACCTCGATGACCTACCGCATCGAGGCCTGGGTGATCCGGCGCGACAGCCGGGAGCGGGTCAAGGTGACCGAGGGCACCTTCACCTACGTCGCCATCGACGAGCACGGCAACAAGCGGCCGGTGCCGCCGGCCGGTTCCGGCTGAACGGGTAATGCTGTAACGTCTGCCGACAAGGTGCCGCGGGGCAATCCGCTGCGGCGCAAGCGTCACTTATAGGGACGAGGCGTGAGGAGCCGGTTGGCAATAGACAAGGCCTATGACGCGATCATCATCGGCGCCGGCATCATCGGCGCCGCCACGGCCTTCGAGCTGGCCAAGAAGGGCTGGAAGACGCTGAACCTGGACAAGCTGCCGGCCGCCGGCTACGGCTCCACTGGCGCCTCCTGCGCCATCATCCGCACCCATTACTCCACCCTCGACGGCACCGCCATGGCCTACGAGGGCTACCACTACTGGCGCGACTGGCCGGACTATCTCGGCGCCGAGGACGAGCGCGGCCTGGCCAGGTTCTTCGAGACCGGCGCCCTGGTGATGAAGACCGAGCTCAACGGCTACCTGGAGAGCATCTGCGCCAACATGGACCGGCTCGGCATCCCGTGGCAGGACTGGGACCTCGAGCGGATCAAGGCCAAGTTCCCGTTCTACGATCTGTCGAGGTTTGCGCCGGTGCGGCGCCCCGAGGATCCGGATTTCGGCAAGCCCACCGGGGGGCAGGTCGCCGGCGCGGTGCTCTTCCCGAGCGCCGGCTATATCAGCGACCCGCAGCTTGCCACCCACAACGTGCAGCGGGCGGCCGAGGCCAGCGGCGCCGAGTTCCGCTTCAACGGCGAGATCGTCGAGATTCGGCGCGCCGGCGGCCGGGTCGCCGGAGTGACGCTGAAGGACGGCACCCGGATCGACGCGCCGGTGGTAGTCAACGTGGCCGGGCCGCACTCCTATCTCATCAACCGCCTGGCCCGGGTTGACAAGGGCATGAACATCAAGACCCGGGCGCTCAGGCAGGAGGTGGCGCACGTGCCGTCCCCGGACGGGTTCGATTTCGAGCGCCACGGCCTGGTCACCTCCGACGGCGATATCGGCTGCTACTGCCGCCCCGAGTCCGGCAACCACATCCTGATCGGCAGCGAGGACCCAGCCTGCGACGAACGGGAATGGGTGGACCCGGACGACTACAACCGCGACTTCACCGAGCAGTGGACCGCCCAGGTCTATCGGGTGGCGCAGCGCATCCCGAGCCTGCCGATCCCGAGCCGGATGAAAGGCGTCGTCGATCTCTACGACGTCTCCGACGACTGGATCCCGATCTACGACAAGTCCGACCTCGGCGGCTTCTACATGGCCGTTGGCACCAGCGGCAACCAGTTCAAGAACGCGCCGGTGGCCGGCGCCATGATGAGTGAGCTGATCGAGCGCTGCGAGGCCGGCCAGGACCACGACGCTGAGCCGGTGCAGTTCACCATGCGCTACACCAAACGCAGCGTCGACATCGGTTTCTACTCGCGCCGGCGCCAGATCAACCAGGAGAGCAGCTTCTCGGTGCTGGGGTAAGCGGCGGGTCGTCGGGTGGCGGCGGGTCGCCCCCTCAGACGCTGTAGTACAGGGCGTACTCGACTGGATGCGGCGTGCGCTCGAGCCTCGATACCTCGTCCCACTTCAGCTCGAGATAGGCGTCGATCAGGTCGTCGGAGAACACTTGGCCGGCCTTGAGGAACTCGCGGTCGGCGTCCAACGCCTCCAGCGCCTCGGGCAGCGAGCCGCAGACCGTCGGCATCTCATCCAGTTCCTCGGGCGACAGGTCGTACAGGCTCTTGTCCATCGGCTCCCCCGGACGGGTCTTGTTCTCGATGCCGTCGAGCCCCGCCATCAGCATCGCGGCGCAGGCGAGATAGGGATTGGCCGACGGGTCGGGGGTGCGCAGTACCACCCGCCGGCCCTCGGGTCCGGCGGCCCGGGGCATGGCGCAGGCCGCGGACCGGTTGCGCGCCGAATAGGCCAAGAGGATCGGCGCCTCGAGGTCGGGAACCAGCCGCTTGTAGCTGTTGGTGGTCGGGTTGGCGAAGGCGCTGATCGCCGCGGCGTGCTTGACCAGGCCGCCGATGTAGAAGAGCGCGGCCTGCGAGAGGTCAGCCGCACCCTTGCCGGCGAAGGTCGGCTTGCCGGCCTTCCAGATCGACTGATGGCAGTCGAGGCCCGAGCCGGCCTCGTCCATCACCGGCTTGGGCATGAAGGTCGCGGTCTTGCCATAGGAATGCGCCACCATCTGCACGCAGTACTTGTAGATCTGCATGTTGTCGGCGCCGCGCAACAGGGTCGCGCGTCTGAGGCCGAGCCGGTGCTGGCAGGCCGCCACCTCGTGGTGGTGCTGTTCGATCTTCAGGCCCATTTCGGTCATCACCGTGCCCATCTCGGCGCGCAGATCCATTCCTTGGTCGACCGGCGGCACCGGAACGTAGCCGCCGCCCGTCGCCGGCCGGTGACCGGTTCGACCATCGACGAGGCCATCGCCCGCGTGGCTCGGGCCTTCCTCGGCGCCAAGCCTGAAGAAGCTGTGGTTGGCGGAAACCTCGAAGCCTACGTCGTCGAACACGAAGAACGCCGCCATCAGCCCGAAATAGGCCGCGTCGCCGATGCCGGTCGTCTTCAGATGCGCCTCGGCGCGGCCGGCGCAGGACCGCGGGTCGCGCGCGTAGGCCTGCCCGGTGCCGGCCTGGTGGACGTCGCAAATCAGGATCAACTGCGGTTGCGCCGAAAACGGGTCCATCACCGCGCTCGACGGGTCCGGCACCAGGGCCAAGTCGGACCGGTCATTGGCCGCCCATCCGGGGACCGACGAGCCGTCGAACATCACTCCTTTGGACAGGGAGTCCTTGTCGACGCTCGAGACGTGCCGCGCCAGGTGATGCCACTTGCCGCGCGGGTCGGTGAACCGAAAATCGACGTAGCGGGCGTCGTTTTCCTTGATCATCTCGAGTACTTTGTTGAGGTCCGACATATTGCCGCTTTCCCCCTTGCCTTGGCCCAATCCCTGCGCCGGACGCGCGCAGGGGCTCAGATGGCCTCGCCGCCGCGCTCGCCGGTGCGTATGCGGATGACCTCGTCGACGGTCGAGACGAAGATCTTGCCGTCGCCGATGCGGCCGGTCTTCGCCGCCTGCTGGATAGCCTCCACCGCGCGTTCCGCCAGGCCGTCCTCCAGGATGATCTCGAGCTTCACCTTGGGCAGGAAGTCGACCACGTATTCGGCGCCGCGATACAGCTCGGTATGACCCTTCTGGCGACCGAACCCCTTGGCTTCGGTGACGGTGATTCCCTTGATGCCCACCTCGTGAAGCGCTTCCTTCACCTCGTCGAGCTTGAACGGCTTGATGACCGCTTCGATCTTCTTCATGGCCTTCGACCGGGCTCCTACTCTAATTGAAAGGGTGCCGACGCGACCCTCGCGTCGCGGGGTATCTAGCATGGCCGGCGGCAAAAGGCGATTTTCCTAACGTCCGCGCGGCGGTGCGGCGGATCGTCCGGCCGGTTTGCGCACGAACCTACGCCAAGGGGTCTTACCTGGCACGGCGCGCGGTGCTAGGCTACCGATCGACCCGCCTCAAGGCGAGTCATGACAGGGCGAGATTTTCTCGCCGGGTCGCGCTAATATGACGCACCCGGGAGGAAACAGGTGATGGATGAGAATGAAGGTTCGGCCGTCACGGCGGTCGTGAAGTGGTTTAATCCGCACAAACGGTATGGCTTCGTGCACATACCCGAACGCAATCAGGACGCCTTCATGCATGCCTCGGTGTTGGCGGCGGACGGGGAGTGGCCGCGCGAGGACGACACCATCGTGTGCACCCTCGACGAGGATGGCAGAGGCCTCAAGGTGGCACGGGTGCTGAAGATGTCGCGTGCCGAGGGACAACCCAGGACCCATGGCGCCGTGCGTTGGTTCGATCGGCGCAAGGGTTACGGGTTCATCGTGACCGAGAAGGACCAGGACATTTTCGTGCATCGGTCCGCCCTCGGCCAACTCAACGAAGAGGCGATGCGGCCCGGCAGGTTCGTGACCTTCCGGGCCCGGGACGGCAGGAAGGGCATGGCCGCGGCAGAGGTCGAGCTGGACGACGCGCCGCCGCCACAGGTGGCGGACCGCATCCGGGCGCGGCTCAACCTTGAGGCCGCCGACGCCCCGGAGCTGGACGAGGCGCCGCCCGAGCCCGAGGTGCCGCTCCCGCCCGAGGCGCCACCCGCGCCCGAGGCGCCGCCCGCGCCCGAGGCGCCGCCCGCGCCCGAGGCGCCGCCCGCGCCCGAGGCGACGGAGTCGGACGACCAGCCTCCGCATGCCGAGGCCGACGCAGGGGAAGAGCCCAAGGATAGCTGAGTCGGCGCCTGCTATCCCCGGCGCAACTCCGAATTCGAAGACGCCAAGGATTTCAATGCCTTCTTGGCGCCCTCGCCTCGGCGTAGCCTACGGCGGAGCCAGGGTTTGTGGCGTGGTGGTGACTCTTCCGCGGGGTGCGTTGAGGCACGAAAGGCTCGCCTCGTGACATAGGGCAGCGGCCGGTCAGGCCAGGCAGCCACGGATCCGCCGCACCGCCTCGCGGATGTTCTCGACGCTGTTGGCGTAGGAGAAGCGCAGATAGCCCTCGCCATGGGCGCCGAAGCTGGTGCCGGCGATGACCGCGACGCCGGCCTGGTCCAACAGCCGGGTCTGCAACGCCTGGGCGGCCATGCCGGTGGCCTCGATATTCGGGAAGGCATAGAAGGCGCCGCCCGGCTCGATACAGCGGAACCCGGCGACCTGATTGAGCTCGCCGACGATCACTCGGCGCCGCTCGGCGAACGCCGCCACCATCTCGTCGACCGCCGCTTGCGGCCCGGCGAGTGCGGCGATGCCGGCATACTGGGCGGCGGCGTTGACGCAGGAGTGGCAGTTGATGGCGAGCCGGGTGGCGGCTTCGATCAGGCTTTTGGGCCACACCCCGTAGCCGAGCCGCCAGCCGGTCATGGCGTAGGTCTTCGACCAGCCGTCGAGCAGGATCAGCCGGTCGCTGAGCGACGGGTAGGTGATAAGGCTGACATGCTCGCGGCCGTCGTACAGCATCCGGCTGTAGATCTCGTCGCTCAGGATCGCCACATGGGGATGCCGCGCCAACCCCTCGACCAGCCGCTCTATCTGCTGGCGCGGCACCGTGCCGCCGGTCGGGTTGGCCGGGCTGTTCAGGATGATGAGCCGCGTCGCCGGCCCGATGCGGGCGAGGACCTCCTCGGCGTCGAAGGCGAAGCCCTTCGATTCATGAAGCGCAATCGGCATCGGTGTCGCCCCGGAGAACCGGATCACCGACTCGTAGATCGGGAAGCCCGGGTTGGGGTACAGGATCTCGGCCCCGGGCTCGCCGAACATGAGGATGGCGAAGAACATGGTGACCTTGGCGCCGGGGACGACGAGCACCTGGTCCGGATCGACCTGAGCGCCATGCCGGCGCTCCAGGTCCTGGGCCACCGCCTGGCGCAGCGCCGGGATGCCGTTGGCGGGGGTGTAGCCGTGATGACCGTCCTTGAGCGCCTTGCAGGCGGCCTCGACGATATGCGCCGGGGTGTGGAAATCCGGCTGCCCGATCCCCAGGTTGATGATGTCGCGGCCCTCGGCCTCCAGCGCCTTGGCGCGGGCCAGCACCTCGAACGCGGTCTCGGTGCCGAGCCTTGCCATATGGGCGGCCGGCCGAAGGCCGGCGGCCATATTCGCTGGCATCCCGGTGTCCCCCGGTGGCTCGGTTGCGGTAAACTCGGGCGCGCACTATGCCTGAGCGTCGGCGGTGCGGCAATGCGCCGGCTCCGGCAATGCCTTGACGGGCGGTGCGCGATGTGGGTACAGGTGAGGTCACGCGTGGTGGCTGTAGCTCAGTTGGTTAGAGCACCAGATTGTGGATCTGGGGGTCGTGGGTTCAAGTCCCATCAGCCACCCCAAATATCCAGGGGCCTGTAATAAGGCCGTCCGAATCGAGCCTCCCATCTTCGAGGCGCGCGATCCGGCAGCCGAAGTCTCCCGATGCTTGTGCTACAGTTCGCCGACCGACGACGTGCTCGGTCGACGGGAGGGACAGTGTGGACGTAGGCGCGTGGCTGGACGCCTTGGGACTGGGTGAATACGCCCAGGCGTTCGCGGAAAACGACATCGACGCGGAAACGCTGAGTGAGCTTACCGCGGAAGACCTCAAGGAACTCGGCGTCAGCAAGCTGGGTCACCGGAAGAAGCTGCTCGCCGCCATCAACGACCTCGCCCCGGGGCTGGCGGAAGCCCCATCATCGTTGGCAGAGTCAGCCTCCGCGGTGCCGGCTGGCGAACGGCGCCAGGTCACGGTGTTGTTCGCCGATCTCTCGGGATTCACCGGGTTGTCCAGGGACCGCGACGCGGAAGAGACCCATGCCTTGCTGAACCGTTATTTCGGGGCCGTGGACGGCGTCGTGCAGGGCTATGGCGGCGCGGTCGACAAGCATATCGGCGACGCCGTCATGGCCGTGTTCGGTGCTCCGCTGGCCCACGGCAATGATCCCGAGCGCGCGGTGCGCGCCGCACTCGACATCCACCGCGCGGTGGCGGAGCTCAGCCCGCCCATGCAGGTGCACATCGGCGTCGCCAGCGGCCAGGTGGTGGCCAGCGGTACCGGCAGCCAGGCGCACCGGGAGTACACGGTAACCGGCGACACGGTGAACCTGGCCTCGCGCCTGCAAGACATGGCGTCCCCGCAGGATACCCTGATCTCCGATGCGGTGTATCGCTCGATCGCCGATCTGGTTGCCTGCGAGCTAATGGAGGATGTGGCCGTCAAGGGCCTGGACGGCACCGTTCGGGTGTGGCGGGTGTTGGGCCTTGAGGCCGGCGAGGCGGGACGCCGGCGTCGACCCTTGGTCGGTCGGCGCGGCGAACTGCGTCAGTTCACCGGTGCCGTCGACGCCTGCCTGGAGACCGGGAATGGACAGGCCATCTACGTCCGCGGCGAGGCCGGCATCGGCAAGTCCCGCCTGGTCGAGGAGTATCAGGCGATTGCCGAGGCCCAAGGCTTCGCCTGCCATACCGGTCTGGTGCTCGACTTCGGCGTCGGCAAGGGACAGGACGCGGTTCGCACCGTCGTGCGCAGCCTGCTGGACATCCCTGCCGGCGGCGACAAAGTGGTGCGCGCGGCGGCGGCCAAGAAGGCCCTTGCCGACGGCGTTTTCGAGCGCGATCGGCAGGTCTACCTGAACGACCTTTTGGACCTGCCGCAGCCGACCGAGCTTCGGGCGATGTACGACGCAATGGACAACGCCACGCGCGACCGCGGCAAGCGAGAGACGGTTGCCGAACTGGTGCGCCGGTCGAGCGCTCGCCAGCCGGTCGTGATTACGATCGAAGACGTCCATTGGGCGGATGCGATCGTGTTGGCGCACCTGTCGAGCCTTGCCGGCGTGGTGGTGGACTGCCCGGCGATGCTGATCATGACCTCGCGCATCGAGGGCGACCCGCTGGATCAGGCCTGGCGGGCCACGACCGGTGGTGTCTCGCTGTTGACCATGGACCTGGGGCCGCTCAGGACCGAAGAGGCGCTGCAACTGGCCGGCGAGTATTTCGACGCCAGCCACCGTTTGGCAATGAGCTGCGTCGAGCGGGCGGAGGGCAACCCGCTGTTCCTGGAGCAGCTGCTGCGCAGCGCCAAGGAGACCATGGAGGAGAGCCTGCCGGGCTCGGTGCAGAGCATCGTGCTGGCGCGCGTGGACAACCTCGAGTCACACGACAAACAGGCGTTGCAGGGCGCCTCGGTCATTGGCCAGCGCTTCACGCTGGACTTGCTGCGCCACCTCATCGACCGGCCGCAATACACCTGTGAAGGGTTGATCGAACACACCCTGGTGCGCCCGGATGGGGAGGACTACCTGTTCGCCCATGCGCTGGTTCGCGAGGGCGTCTACTCCTCGTTGCTCAAGGCCAGGAAACGCGAGCTTCACCGGGCCGCGGCGGCGTGGTTCGAAGACCGCGACCCGGTGCTGCGTGCCGAGCATCTGGACCGCGCCGAGGACCCGGCGGCGGCGCAAGCCTATCTCGCGGCGGCGCGGGCCCAGGCCGCAGAGTACCGCTATGAGCGAGCGCTCAATTTGGTCGAGCGTGGTCTCGATCTTGCCGACGACGGGGCGGCGAAGCACGAGCTTACCTGCT